>JAHFQF010000227.1 GCA_023266435.1 Legionellales bacterium
GGGGTTGGCCAATATCAGCACGATGTGAATCAGACGAAACTATCTCGCTCACTCACCGGCGTCGTTGAAAATTGCGTGAATCGCATTGGTGTAGACATCAATACAGCCTCGCCTGCTTTGCTTTCCTATGTTGCTGGTTTAAACAAAACCTTGGCAGAAAACATCGTGACTTATCGCAATGCACATGGTCGCTTTCAAAACCGAGAAGAATACAAACAAGTCCAGCAAATGGGTGAAAAAACCTTTGAACAAGCCGCTGGCTTTTTGCGTATTCATGACGGCAATAATCCCTTAGATGCATCAGGTATTCACCCTGAACAGTATACCTTGGTAGAAAAAATGGCTAAAACGCTCAATACGTCTGTTTCTGAGCTTGTTGGTAACGCCAGCTTAGTGGAAAACATTGAGAAAGATCAGTTTATTACTGACGAATTTGGCATGCTCAGTCTGTCAGACTTACTGAAAGAACTCAGTAAACCTGGTCGTGATCCTAGGCCACGATTTAAAACAGTTCAATTTAAAGAAGGCGTCAATGTGATAGAAGATCTCAAACCAGACATGATACTGGAAGGGGTCGTTTCTAATGTGACGAATTTTGGTGCCTTTGTGGATATTGGCGTACACCAAGATGGACTGATTCATATCTCTGCCATGACCAGCAAGTTCATTAAAGATCCACATCAACTAGTCAAAGCGGGACAAATCGTGAAGGTCAAAGTCTTAGACATAAACCTTGAGCGTAATCGCATTAGTTTAAGCTTAGTGAACAATGAGGCCAGCCAATCAGCGCCCAAAAAAGATCAAAAACCGAGAGAAACTTCTGCGAAATATACACCTGCAAAAAAACCACAAAAAGAAAAAGTTGTTACACCGCGCTCTGCATTAGGCGAGGCCTTGTTGTCTGCCTTACAGCAAAGTAATCGCTCATAAATAGGTAGTTTTTATGTCATTTTTCAGTACTGCACTCACGCGAACCCAAGCCACCTTCAGTGCTGGGGCACAGAAAATCAGTGATTATTGGAGAGATGTTAAGTCTTGGCATAATCGCACCCTCGTGCGCGTGAAGATCTGGTGGTCAGATGAAAAATCTTGGCATAATCGTACTATTGCGCGAGTAAGCACTTGGTGGAAAGACGAGCAATCTTGGCACAACCGCACTTGGAAAACAGTTGCAACCTGGTGGACTAACGAAAAATCCATGCACAATCGCGCAGCCAAATCTATTAAAGACTGGTGGAAAGAATCTCAACTGAAACGAGGCTACCTTTGGTTAAATAATCATTTTAATCGCTTAATGGAAGCCTCTCTGCCTTTTAGTCGAACGATTAATTTCTTCAAAAACTGGATCCAGGGCTTTGTGTTTCTTTGGGGATTAATGATGGTCTATGTGTTGGCCGCTGATCCTATGATAATTTTGGCCGGCGGCGCTTTAGCCATTTCTAATGTGGCTTTTGCCGCAGCCATCCTCATCGCTTTTGCTTATGCCTATTACCATTATCGCGCAGAAAAAAACCAAGAATCGATTGCTGCCAAACAAACACTCAATGATTTGGAAATTGATCAGCTTAAAACCCGAGTAGCCACGCTGGAGTTAGGCTCTCCTAGATTAGCTGAGAATATTGCACCCACTACAGCATCTGAGATAGAGCAGAAACTAGCGGCATTAGAAGAAAAATATCAGGCCTTAGAAAAAAAACAGGCAGAGCAGACCACTTTTTTAGTCAGTCATGGTTACTGTCCTGTCTTTGAGTCAGACGCTGGGGAGAGGCCAGAGAATACAGACTATAGTGCTGATAGCACATTGTCTGGGAAAGCGGATCCCAACGCACGCCCTAGCTATCTCAATTAAATCGAGCAGCGTATAAAAGCACCGGCCTAAACCGGTGCGCTTTTAGATATTTTAGGTTGCAGGACAGTGTTTTTTACAGCATTTGAAAATGCAGCCTAATAAACAACCACCCACAATGAACTCTATGGCAGATCCTAAAACCCACATTTGCAGTAATTTCATGGAAATAGGTTGCACAGCGTAACATACTAGCATAGGACCACTGACAAACAATGTCATGACGACCCCATAGCGCACTCCTTCTCGACACCCTGCATTTTCATGGCCTTTGAAGAAGATATAAGCAGCCATCACACCAGTTAATGCAATGCCTCCCCATAACCAGGTACAATATTGTTTCAAGTCTGCCTCAGGTCGCCAAAGTGCTGGCATTTCTCGATACAGATCGGCAATGACTTTTGTATGCCAGAACCACTCAAAAGCAAGAAACCACACAGCCATTACTACCATGCCTGTCCATAAAGTTGGATTACAACCAAACTTAAAACCACTCACTGGACACGTAATACTACATTTCTTATCGTTCATGGTGTTGTCTCCTCGATTTACCCTC
This sequence comes from Legionellales bacterium, assembly GCA_023266435.1. Taxonomy (GTDB): domain Bacteria; phylum Pseudomonadota; class Gammaproteobacteria; order Berkiellales; family Berkiellaceae; genus JAHFQF01. The sequence continues at coordinate 2,403 of JAHFQF010000227.1, forward strand.
CCAAAGTATAGCAAATTACCCCTACGTATCACTGGTTTTTCCGCCTTTTTTGCTCATTTCAGCGTGGCAAGCCGGGGAGCTATTTTCGACAGCGCCATCCATGGCTGCACATGGCGCATCCCTGCGCCAATTGGTCTCAAAATTGAACTTCCTTGTTAATTCTGCTCAGCTTAACAGGGCTGTGTTAAAATGACTCAAACCCATTGCTCAACTTTGGATCTGCCTGTGAGTTTTATTGAAGTGGCCTTAGCTGTTCCACTAAGAAGAATATTTGATTACAAACTCGATACATTGCCGCCTGAGCCCATAGGCTGTCGTGTACAGGTCCCCTTTGGTAAAAGGCAGTTGGTGGGAATAATCCTCGGCACCAAAACACACTCAGAGATTGCAGAAGAGCACCTGAAGACAGCAAGCGAGCTAATTGACCATCATCCTTTATTTCCCAAAACGTTGATTCAGCTTTGCCAATTTGCGAGCCAGTATTACCATCATCCTATCGGAGAAATTCTCTTCACAGGTCTCCCTAAAACACTGCGCGAGGGAAAATGTTATGCTTGGCCATCAGAGGCCTCTTGGGAGCCGTCCTGCTCACCGATGGCACTCAACCTAGAACAACAACAGTGCGTCTCTGCCTTACTCAATCACACAGAGCAATTTTCTCGCACTCTAATCGATGGCGTCACTGGCAGCGGGAAAACTCAGGTATATTTGGCTTATTTACAGCAGCTGTTAAAGGCTTCCGG
>JAHFQF010000059.1 GCA_023266435.1 Legionellales bacterium
TCTAAATTATTTTACCTACGTGACTTGTCTGGTCGTGCAGCACGTATTACTGAAGATCTGAGCAAAGCGAAAAAGCAGAAAGAAGAAGACGCTGCGGTTTAATTTTGCATTTCCAACCAGAAAAGGGAATTGATGAATGGCTTTATTAATTCGTTTGCTGTTTAGTGCAGTACTTGGGTATGCCAGTATGGCGAGTGCAGTAAACGAAGAAAGACCAGAAAAAGTCATTCAGGATACATTATCGCGACAATTCCCTCATCTCAAGGTCAGTCAGATAAAACCTGCGGTCATGGCAGGTCTGTATCAAGTATCAGCAGGGCCTGTGATCTTGTACATGAGCGCAGATGGACGCTATATTTTTGATGGTGATGTGTACGATACACAAGCTAAAAATCAAAATCTCACAGAAAAAGAACGCCAAACAACACGCAAAGCACTCTTTGCGGCAATTCCTGATAAAGAAGTCATTTGGTACAAAGCCAAAAATGCCAAGCATACAGTGACCGTCTTTACAGACATTGATTGTGGTTATTGCCGTCGTTTTCATCAACAGGTTAAAGAGTTGAATACCAAAGGCGTCAGTGTGCGGTATTTGGCATTTCCTCGTTCTGGAGTGGGCACACCTTCTTACGATAAAATTGTCTCAGTTTGGTGTAGCGATGCACGTGCTGTGGCGTTAACAAAAGCCAAAGAAGGCGAAGCGGTTCCAGCAAAACAATGCGAAAATCCAGTTCAAAAACAGTTTGAATTGGGTGCAATGGCAGGTGTACAAGGTACCCCCAGTTTAATCCTTGATGATGGCACTTTAATACCAGGTTATTTACCCGCCGATAAATTGCTAGAGATTTTAAATCGCACGCAGTAGTGCGTCGTTGTGTCATCTACAGAGATGAATCAATGTAAGCATGCAAGTGATATCCAGAAGACACCCTTCCTATCTTTTACTCATGCCACCGAAAAAGCCTCCGAGAGTTTATCAGAGCCTCTTTCAGAGAGAATGTGTGATGGGGGTGAGGGCTTGTGAGGGCGGCTGCGCTGCATGCCCGGTCACGTACAGATCCTCGGTGTTTATCGGGTCCTTTGATACTAGTTGAGTACTTACGAATCCAGTGTGCAGTATTCTACATTTCTCCATAATTCGGCCCACCACCACCCTCAGGTGTCACCCACTGAATATTCTGGGTCGGATCTTTGATGTCACATGTTTTGCAGTGAATACAATTTTGGGCATTAATTTGTAACTGCTTATGCTGGTCTTTTTCTACGTATTCGTAGACGCCTGCAGGGCAATAACGTTGCTCTGGTCCGCCATACAGTGGGTAATTTACCGACATGGGTTTGTCAGAGTTTAAGAGTTTGAGATGACAAGGTTGATTTTCTTCGTGATAGGTATTGGCTCGATTGACAGAGGTCATTTTATCAAAAGATAAACATCCATCCGGTTTTGGATAAGCAATGGGTGTCGCATAAGAAGTGGTTTTTAATTGAGCATGATCGGCGTGATGCTTAAAGGTCCAAGGTGCTTTCCCTTTAAAAAGATAAGTATCTAGGGCCGCATAAGCTAATCCAGGCAGCAGACCAAAGCGAAAAGCAGGGCGTATGTTGCGCACTGTATACAATGTTTTCCCTATCCAGCTATCAGCAATCGCAGTTTCATAGTTCAATAATTCAACCTGATCAGGCTGTGCAAAAAAGCACTCAGCCGCAAGCATGCCGGATTTCATCGCATAATGTGAGCCTTTGATGGCAGGTACATTCAGAAAACCTGCACTACATCCTAATAACACCCCGCCTGGGAAGCTGAGTTTAGGTAAAGCTTGATAACCACCCTCATTCAGCGCACGGGCTCCATAGCTTAAACAGCGCCCGCCTTGTAATAACTCAGCAATGGCTGGATGGTGTTTAAAACGTTGAAATTCTTCATACGGACTTAAATAGGGATTTTGATAATCCAGTCCGATCACAAATCCTAGTAAAATCTTATTGTCTTTCCAATGATAGATAAAACTACCACCATAGGTTTTTTTATCCAATGGCCAACCCAGTGTATGAATGACTTTGCCAAGGGTGTGTTGGCCGCTGGGTACTTCCCAGATTTCTTTAAAACCAATGCCATAAGTTTGTGGATGCTCTGCGGATCGCAATGCGTATTTTTTAATCAGTTTTTCTGCTAGAGACCCTCTGCAACCTTCAGCAATCAAGACTTGTTTCGCATACAGCGCCATACCTGCTTGGTAGCTTGCTTTTTTCTGTCCTGTTTTATCTAGACCTAAGTCATTGGTCAACACACCAATGACACGATCGGACTCATCAGTAAGGATGTCTGTTGCTGCAAATCCTGGGTAAATTTCTACGCCTAAGCTTTCTGCTTGTTGAGCAAGAAAGCGACAGAATTGTCCTAAACTGATGATGAAATTGCCTGCATTATGCATAGGCGGAGGCACAGGGAGTGCATAGTGTTTGTTGTGCGTGAGAAACCAAAAGTGATCGGTAGTGACTGGTACTTGCAAGGGAGCATTCAAACTCTGCCACGCTGGTAATAGCTCATTAAGCGCTTGAGGATTAAAGACGGCACCCGATAAAATGTGCGCGCCCACTTCCGCGCCTTTTTCTAACACGCAAATAGAGCAAGCAGTCTGCTGTGCTTTCGCAAGTTGCGCAGCACGTATCGCAGCACTTAACCCTGCAGGACCTGCACCTACAATGACTAAATCATAGTGCATGGATTCTCGTTCCATGTGATACCTCAGAAATAGTTACTTAGAAAACTATAGCCACTGCTGGCTGCCCTCTAGAAACAATGATACCATGTTTTAAGTATTTGAAAGGGAGGTTCAGCAGTGCATGTTTTAGTACCTGTCAAACGAGTGATTGATCCCTATGTCTCTGTGCATGTTAAATCAGACAACACTGGCGTGGTTACCGACAATGTAAAAATGGCGATTAATCCTTTTGATGAAATCGCAGTCGAAGAAGCCGTCAGATGGAAAGAGGCTGGGCATATCCAACAAATTACAGCCATTACCATAGGTAATAACGCTTGCCAAGAAACGTTGCGTCATGCTTTAGCATTGGGTGCTGACAATGCCATTCATGTACAAACCGAAGAAACCTTTGAACCCTTGTCTATAGCCAAAATATTAAAATATTTTGTGCAAAAACACAGCATTAACCTGGTCATTTTAGGCAAACAAGCCATCGATAATGATTGTAATCAAACAGGCCAAATGTTAGCCGCGTTATTAGATTGGCCCCAAGGTGCCTTTGTCTCAAAAGTGACGTTTGGTGACAAGCAGCTTACCGTGATCAGGGAAATTGATGGTGGATTAGAAACCATTTCGTTGACATTGCCAGCGGTCATTACAACAGATCTGCGTTTGAATGAGCCACGGTATTTGGCGATGCCTAATATCATGAAAGCAAAACGTAAGGAGATTGATTTACAAGTCCTCACTACATTAGGACTACCATTAGCATCTCAACAAGAAATTGTATCTGTGACGCCCCCACCAGCAAAAAAATCCGGTATTTTAGTAAAAAATGTTGAGGAATTAGTCGATCAATTAGTGAGAGTCAAAGCGATTGATTGTTAGGCTAGGTGTCGAGTAGATGAAGGCGGTAACGCATAAGAATCAAGTGCGATGACGAGAGGCAGAAAAAGGGTTTATCATGAACAAAGTACTTATCGTTGCTGAGTGGCACGAGCAAGCTATCAAATCAGCCACCTTGTCTGCAATCACTGCAGGGCTGCAATTGGCTGATACTGTGGATGTCTGTATTGCAGCACCAAACCCAGAAGTCTTAGCGAATCAATTGCGTCACAAAAAAGGCATTCGTCATATTTTATTGGTTGCGTCAGAAGTTTTTAAAGCACCTTTGGCTGAACCTTATGCAGACTTGTTGGTCGGTTTGGCAAAGCACTATCAATATCTGATCATGCCGGCAACCACCTTTGGTAAAAATATATTGCCGCGTGTTGCTGCACAATTAGACGTTGGACAGATTTCGGATGTCATTGAAATTTGTGATCACTGTACTTACGTGCGGCCTATTTATGCAGGTAATGCCTTAGTGAAAGTGAAAAACAATGCAGTAATTCAATGCTTAACCATACGCGCCACAAGCTTTGCACCTGTTGCAGACTCTGATCAGGTAGCCAAGCTAGAATCTGTGCCCTTTCAACCATCGCCAGTGCATAAAAGCCAATGGATCATGTTAGAGCAAGCTAAATCTGAACGTCCCGAATTAACCAGTGCAAAAATTGTAGTTTCGGGCGGTCGCGGTTTACAGAATGCGGATAATTTTAAAATGATAGAGCAATTTGCAGACAGTTTAGGTGCTGCAGTGGGTGCGTCACGTGCCGCAGTGGATGCAGGGTTTGTGCCTAATGATTATCAGGTTGGACAAACTGGTAAAATTGTGGCGCCCCAATTATATTTTGCGATAGGCATATCAGGCGCTATCCAGCATGTTGCTGGCATGAAAGACTCGAAAGTCATTGTGGCCATTAACCAAGATGCTGAAGCCCCTATTTTTCAGATAGCAGACTATGGACTGGTGGGCGATCTCTTTGAAATTGTGCCTGCCTTAGAAAAAGCGTTGAAGGAGAAAATGCAATGTACTTGAAACTCTTAGTCATTTTAGGTTGTGGTGTCATAAGTATGGCGCACGCGAAAAGCGATGTGCGCTTTGATAAAATGAAAGGTATTTATTATCAATCTGATTTGGGCTATGAAGTCGATCCTATAACAGAGTTATGCTTTAAGGGAACTAACGAAATCCCTTGTCAAAAGCTTGCCAAACGACCTGAGTGGGCTAAATTCATTACTTGGGAAGTGGTAGCTCAACAAAGTACTGAAACAAAGGCGAAGGGTTAATTCTTGCCACAAAAGACGGTGTTTCTCTTGCCTATAAACTGCGCATTTTGAAGTATCTTGGGTATATACCCAAGATACTCCAAAATACCTGTTTCTAGCTGCTCGAATTTAACCCTCTGCAGCCTTCCTCACCTCGCAATAGTATCGACTATTCCTTGGTTCGGAAAACTGCATCTGGTTAAATTCGCTTTGCTATAAACTACGCATTTTGAAGCATCTTGGGTATATAGGCATTGTATTCAGTATGCGCTTGTAATTCCAGATGTTTGTTAATACAATAACTCTTGTTATGTATTTCATCATGAAGTTGGAGATCCTATGTCCGCCACAAATTACCCAAATTACACTCAAGCAGAGATCCATGCCTTAGCAAAGGCAATACAAACAGATCTAACCAACGGGCAACTTGTATTGTCCGCGATTGATGAGGGTTTGTTAGCAAGCGGCACTGATTTGTCTGGAATAATCAAAGCACGGCTACCTGAAATTCGAGCGAGTATTACAGGGGTTGCCTCCTTTTTACCTGAAGGTGCGGTGGGCAAGATTTTTGAAATTTGTGATAATTTGGAAGGGGCTTCAAAAGTCAACTTCCTGACTCTTGGCGCTAGTTTAATACAACTTGCTGCGTATGTTGCCCCAACTGCAGCAGCAGTTAAGCAACAGGTTGCTCAGCTTGGCATAGAAGATCCAACAGTAAACGAAGTGATTGATTTATTGAGTGGCCCTTACGAGCAATTAATTCAACTCGGTGCTGCGATGACTGCTTTAATGGCATCTCTAGACCGTGTGACTCAATTTCCATCAGATATACCAGCAGAAATTCAGCAACAATTTGTGGGCACCGTGCATACTCAACTGATACACCTCGTGCAGGTAAATCATGCTGTTCTACAAATGATGATGCCGATTAGCACTGTAAATGGCGCTAATTCAACGCAGCAGTTTGTGATGCGGTTATTAGCAGTTATTGGTGTACCACAAGCCTTAGTGCAATCAGTGATCGAGTCGGTTTCTGCACAGATGTTGCAACAAACACAGGGTGGCATGATGTCTTATATGGCCGCCCTCACGCAGTTACTTCAAGCACTAAAAGATAATCATCATCTTTTGGCTATTTATGAAAAGTGTGGCAGAGAAAGTCAATTTATCCAGCAGATCAGCGGGACAGATCAGCTGCTACAACAAGTGCGAGAAGCAGCTCAACGACTGGGCACCCAGACACAAACAGAGACCGCTACAGCAGATGAAACCGATACGCCACACTCTGCAGTGAAGACTGGTATTGCAGGGTTGTATCAAGACATCCTTAATTTTGGAACGTTGAGTAGTGCGGCAGAAGGCGCTTTGCCTGCTCCAGAGCAGACAGATCTTGCTAAAGAAGCTTGGCAGAAAAAAGTACATAAAGACGTTTCTGTACAAACAGGATTGAGTGTCGCTTGTTGTGAGGCATTCAGCCGGCTGCGCAATTTATTTAAAATACCACTTTTTAATATGGCGCTTAAAACATTCTCTCAGGCAAATCAAGAAAATGTTGAAATGGCGTTTGTTTGTTATCATTTACTAAAAGATGACCCTTCTTTGAAGGGTGCTACAGTTGAGATGCAACAAGCAAAGGTCAGTCAAACCTTAGAGCAATTAACACGAATTGGGCCAGGGTATTGGGGATGGGAGCAAGCTTCTGCAGCGCGTGCACGTTTGCAACAAATAGAGACCACGCTAAAAGCAGATCCCCAAAGTGATCAGGGGTGTCTTGCTAGAGTAACCATGGCATTGAAGAAATTGGATGCATTGGATAAATTGGTTGCAAAGCTGTGTATTGGTTTTACTCAGCGGCATCGCAACGTGATGGCTGAACGTGCTATTGCAATCCGCGCAATGCGTCCAAAAGCACCATCGTTGACGGTCGTGCGTGAAACAGTAGCTGCTCAGGCTGCTGAAATACGAACCTCCGCTGATGAGGATGCAAAATCAACTCCAAAGTTTGAAAAATCAACTCCAAATCCTACTTGATGGAAGGCGAGTAACTCCTAGGAGGAAAATACATTCCTAGGAGTCTCACTCTCTTTCAACGCTTGATAATGTCTTATCTCTTGCAAAGTCCCCGATACAATAGAGGGGTGTTGCTCACTATGTTCCTTAAGAAGCTACCGGTTTCTGTTACACAGCACCGATTGAAATCATTCACTATTGCCTGTCTCAACTGAAGGTCAATAGAGGCATCTAGTTGTTGCTTTGTTTTCTCTGCTGCGCCCAAAAAATCATCATGTAATTTTTTTACAGGAGCTAATGAGGGTTCAGCATTGACGACCTCTTGTAATGTAGCGTCTAATGACGGGTTATGATAAGTATCCTTTGCATGGCGAGCTTTTTGTGCAAGGTGTTTTTGTAATGTTGGATTAGCCTCTAAAATGCGCGCCTCATCTGCTTTAGCCTTTTTAGGATGAAATGCCTCATACAAACGGGGGGCGCAATATTTAGAAAATACACGAAACAGCAGCAATCCTAAGAGAGGGGCTAAGATTATGGCGATAGTCGTGCCAAAAACAAAACCAAGCCCAACACCAATAGCCAGTCCTAAGATACCCGCGCCCCACCATATTGCTGTTTTTTGAGTGGTGTTTCGATCAAATTTCCATGCCATAATTGTCATTCTCCTAGCTAAAATTATTTTTCACATCATACACATTTATGAAAAATTTGCTAGTCCCCTGATTATTACCAGACAATCCGAAGAGTACAGTTCTTAAACTAACCTGTTTTATCGTTCTCTGGGCTGGCCGCTTGCACAGCTGGTAGCGTTAAGCAATGTTCATACATGCGTCGAATATTGGGAAAGTTATGCATAGGTACTTTAAAACGGTATGCGTTATACACTTGGGGAATTAAACAACAATCTGCCCAAGTGAGGTTATCCCCAAAGCAGTAATTTTGTTTGGCGCTAGCTAAAGCTGCTTCTAGTGCTTCAAATCCCTTCAAAATCCAATGGTGATACCAAGCGTCTTTTTGCTTTTCATTACACCCTAATTGTTTTTCTAAATACTGTAAAACACGTAAGTTATTCAAAGGATGAATATCACAGGCGACTTGGTAACATAGGCTGAGGATATGGCTTTGTTGAACCGCGTCTTTAGCAATTAAACTGGGTTCGGGGTATTTTGCTTCTAAGTAATGCAGGATGCTTAAAGACTGCGTAATCACTTGACTATCTTCAGTAACGAGCACAGGCACTAAAGCTTGAGGATTCAGTTGTTGATAATCGGAGGAGTGTTGCTCTCCTCCATTTTTCAGCAAATGTATTTCAATGTTGTTAAAAGGAATTTTTTTATGATGGAGTGCGATGCGCACGCGATAAGAAGCACTGGATCGAAAGTATCCATAGAGGGTAAGCATTCGATTATTTTTCCTTTTTATAAGGTTTTACGACTTGATCAATGGCGCCAAAAATATCATGGCCATCTTTGTCTCTCATTTCAATGCGAATTTTATCGCCAAAGTGCATGAAAGAAGAAGTAAAAGAGCCAGTTTCCATCTTTTCAAGCATGCGTTTTTCCGCAATGCATGACGAACCTTTGGTGCGATCTCGATTAGAAACAGTGCCGGATCCAATGATCGATCCAGCAGTCAGAGCGCGTGTTTTAGCAGCATGTGCAATGAGCTGTGGAAATCCAAATGTCATGTCAACGCCAACATTAGGTTCACCATATAATTTACCATTTAGAAAGCTACGTAATGGTAGTTGGATGGTTTCACCTGTCCAAGCATTGCCGAGCTCATCGGGTGTTACTGCACAGGCTGAGAAGGCAGTGGAGGGTTTAGCATGAAAGAATCCAAATCCTTTCGCGATTTCGTTGGGGATCAGGTTCCGTAGAGACACATCATTGACCAGCATGAGTAATACAATGTGTTTTTGTGCGACTTCTGCGTTTGTTTCCATAGGGACATCATTGGTGATCACCGCAACTTCCGCTTCGAAATCAATCCCGTCTGCTTCATTGCTTACTAGAATGTCATCATGTGGCCCTAAAAAACTGTCTGAGCCGCCTTGATATAAAAGAGGATCTGTCCAAAAGGAGGCTGGCATGGTTGCACCACGTGCTTTACGCACTAATTCAACGTGGTTAACATATGCACTGCCATCAGCCCATTGATAGGCGCGTGGTAGAGGGGCTGTTGCTTTATGTGGATCAAACGCAAAGGCATCCGTGACTTGCCCAGTATTTAAAGCATGATACAGTTCTTCAAGTTGTGGTTTGGTGTTTTGCCAATTATCTAAAGCATCTTGCAACGTAGTCGCAATGTGGGCAGCAAAAGTTGCTTTTTTTAAATCCCGAGAGACGACAACCAGTTGGCCATCTCTGGAGTTATTTTTCAATGTGGATAATTTCACTAATTTGCTCCTATAGTCAAAGCAATTGTTTTTTAGACTAAGCATCGAGTAGATGATGACAACAACACCTAAGAATCAAGTGCAACTACTATAAAACGCCACGTCGAACTTGATCTAATTCCATAGATTCAAATAATGCTTGAAAGTTTCCTTCACCGAAGCCTTCATTGCCTTTGCGTTGGATGATTTCAAAAAAGATAGGTCCAATGACATTTTCAGTAAAGATTTGTAATAGTAATGCGTTAGGACGCTCGTGATCATTGTCGATCAAGATGCGATTTTTGGCCATACGCTGTTTGTCTTCCTCATGATTCGGAATGCGCTGATCCAATAGTTCGTAATAAGTTTCAGGAATCGTCAGAAAGGAGATGCCCTGTGCACGCAAACGTTCTACGGTTTCATAAATATTACTGGTGCTCAATGCGATGTGCTGTATGCCTTCTCCACGATAGCTTCTTAAGTATTCTGCAATTTGAGATTTATCGTCTTTGGATTCGTTCAGGGGGATACGAATCTTTCCACAGGGGCTTGTGAGTGCCCGTGAAAACAGGCCAGTTTGTTTGCCAGTAATATCAAAGTAGCGTATTTCTCGAAAGTTAAATAAACGCTCGTAATACTGCGCCCAAGGCGTCATATTACCTTGATACACGTTATGTGTGAGGTGATCCAGGGTTTCTAGGTCGCAGTCATTAGAAGGAGGGGAAAGCTCAATGAATTCTTTGGTTAGGTAAGCTTTCAGGCTAGTATTGTCTACAAAGTACAGCAAACTATCCCCAATTCCATAGATGGCCGGAAAAGTTAACTGACTTTCTCCTTCGTGACCTTGATAGGGTTTGGCATCCGCTTGAAGCGCTTTTTGATAGGCCTCGGGGGCATTTTCTACTAAAAACCCCATACTTGCCGCACAAGGACCATGTTTTTCAGTAAATTGGCTTGCAAAACTATTGGGCGTTTGGTTAACTAAGAAAATTATCTCATTCTGCTGATAAATCGACAGCGCATACTGACGATGGCGGTGAGTTAAGGTAAAGCCCATGGCTGTAAAAAGCTGGGCCAATGCGCCATCGTGGGGGGCCGAAAACTCAACAAAGGCAAATCCACGTGTGCGCAAGGGGTTATCAAAAGTGGCTTCTGCCATAGCAATACTCCTTTTGCAAAAGAACCAATCACTTCTCGTTGTTCGGTTTTTTTGTTAGGGTAATCCTTTTGATCAAAAAAGTACACACAAAGAGCAAGATAGGGGTCTTACAGGTGAATTTTAAATCCATGAATCACATCGTTGGGGGCAGCTTTTTAGTAGCTGGCACCTGTATTGGCGCAGGTATGCTGGGATTACCAGTACAAACTGGTCCTGCAGGATTTACAGCGACAGCACTTTTATTCATAGGGTGTTGGGCAATCATGCTATTTACAGCATTATGTATGTTGGAGGCTACGCTGTATTGCCCTGGTGAAACAAACCTCATTTCCATGATGCGTAAAACGCTAGGAAAAAAAGGTGGCATCTTTGCGTGGGTCGTGTACGTTTTATTTTTCTATTCGTTAATGGCAGCATATATTTCCGGTGGTAGTGCGATCATTACTGAAGCATTAAGACGGTTGTTTCCTAATTTGCCTTATGCAGTGGGCACAACAGGATATGTGGGGGTCTTTGCGTTAGTGGTTGCGTATGGCACGGTGTGGGTAGACTGGCTCAATCGCTTTTTAATGATAGGATTGATTATTTCTTATGCGCTTTTGATTTATTTCATTTCTCCCTTTGTAGACACAACTTATTTGCGTCAAGGCAATACAATGGCTTTAATTCCTGCGCTGCCCTTAGTGGTGACCACATTTGGTTTTCATTTGCTGATCCCATCATTGAAACAGTATCTTGCAGAGAAGCCGGATCATTTAAGGCTCTCAATTTTTTTTGGTAGTGTGCTGTCATTGCTCATTTACTTGATATGGATATTCTTAATTATGGGCATGATTCCTATAGATGGATTGAATGGATTGACATCACTCGGGGAATCAGGCGATCCCAATGTGCGGTTGGTACAGGTATTAGACTTAAAATTTAGCTCACCACTTCTAACATCCGCCATACAGTTTTTCACTTTGTTTGCGTTATTTAGCTCCGTGATTGGCGTGTCATTGGCGCTGTTTGATTTTTTTGCAGACGGATTGAAAATTTCTCGTGAGCGGGGCGGAAAATTAAAACTTGGTTTCTTAACTTTTGGATTTCCTACTCTGTTTGCCTATGCTTCGCCGGAAGGCTTTCTAATTGCTCTACGCTACGCTGGCATCTTCGCTGCGGTTTTATTGATTCTATTC
>JAHFQF010000228.1 GCA_023266435.1 Legionellales bacterium
ACCTGTCCGCTTTTTCGGGGCAGGATCACTCAGTGGGTTTAAAGATTGTATCTTAAAGGAGAGAAGTAGATGACTATATTAGTGGGTCGCAAAGTACCAGACTTTACTGCCGCAGCGGTATCCGCTGAAGGAAAAATTGTTAGCGGTTATAATTTACATCAAGCCATCAAAGGCAAATATGGGTTGGTGTTTTTCTATCCGTTAGATTTTACGTTTGTTTGCCCTTCTGAATTAATTGCTCTTGACCATCGTGTTGAGCAATTTAAAGAAAAAGGGGTTGAGGTGATTGCTGTGTCAATCGACTCACAATTTACGCACATGGCTTGGCGTAACACCGATGTGAAAAAAGGCGGGATTGGACCAGTGCGTTACACCATGGTTGCAGACGTACAACACATGATCTGCCAAGCATTTGGTGTAGAACATCCTGAAGCTGGGGTTGCTTTCCGTGGTACTTTCTTAATTGACAGAAATGGAATCGTCCGCGCACAATGGGTCAATGATTTGCCGCTAGGGCGTGACATTGATGAGTTGTTGCGTTTAGTCGATGCCCTGCAATTCCATGAAGAACATGGCGACGTCTGTCCTGCTAACTGGAAGAAAGGTAAGCAAGGAATGAAACCCAGTGCAGATGGTGTAGCAAGTTATTTATCCAATAATGCATCTGACCTTTAAGAATTAAGCGACCCGCTTTTTTAAAGCGGGTCGCTTAGAAGATGAACGTCGTTAACAGGGAGAGTTTTTATGTCACGTTTTATCAATACATTGGCTGCGGCTGTGTCTTTATTGTGTGTTGCTGGTGTGAGCCATGCTTATGTGGATGCACACGTACAACAATATTCAAATACTGCAAGTTGCGCAAATTGTGATTTGAGTGGTGTTGAGCTGGTTAATTGGGCTAAGACATCAGCGCAACTACAAAATGCCAATTTATCTCGCGCCAATCTTTCATTGAGCAATTTAGCCAATACCAATTTTTCCAATGCAATCATGACCGATGCGAGATTAGTGAATACAAACTTTGCAGGTTCTAATTTTACTGGTGCGAACTTAACTTTTGCTAATTTATTAGGTGCCAACCTAGTGAATACAGACTTGAGTGGTGTGCGTTTTTATGGTGCGAACCTCACTCATGCCAACTTGTATGCCAGTAACTTCACCGAAAGACAGGGGAAAATGGCTGCAAGTATTTGTCACGCGATTATGCCCGATGGTACCAGAGGCGATTGCTAATATACTCTTCTCGATTTGACTTAAGGCGTTGTTGTCATCGTCAGCTCGCAATCCTCAGGTACTACCCCGTACATTCCGGTTGCTCGCGACTTGACGCCTAGCCTAAAATTAAATCGCTTTGAGTATATACTCGTGCCGCTATGAAATTAGGAGATTGTCATTGCGAGGAGAGTACTCTCCGCGTGGCAATCCAGTAACCGAAGCCTGGATTGCTTCGCTATGCTCGCAATGACAGCAACGACCACCGTAATCGTTCAAGTAGTATTAAGGCCCTCACGGGCCTTTTTTATTTTAGATTGTTTGACGGGCAAAGTTTTGCCACTGGTTCACAATGGAGCAAAATAGAGCACCTGTTTTTTGTACATCATACAAGGCAGAGTGGGCTTCTTTGCTGTCAAAGTCAATTTGCGCGGCTTTACAGGCGGTGGCCAAGACAGTTTCTCCATGACTCAATGCTGCCAAAGTGGCTGTGTCGAAGCAAGTGAAAGGATGGAAAGGATTTCTTTTCAGTTGAGTTCTTCCTACTGCCGCATTCAAAAACGCCAAGTCAAACCAAGCATTATGCCCCACGAGTACCGCCTTTTTACAACCTGCTGCATTTTTAGCTTGGCGAATCCATTGAAACAAATCTTGTAATGCGTCTTTTTCAGAAATTGCAAAGCGAAAAGGATGGTCGGGTTTTATACCAGTAAAAGCCAATGCTTTTTCATCACAGATACTGCCTTCAAACGGGAGCACGTGATGCATTCTTTCTTCATGGGGGTGTAGGCAATGTTGATCATCCCAGCGTAAGGTCATCGCAGCAATTTCTAATAAAGGATTACGTCTGGAATCCAGGCCACCCGTTTCCACATCAATAATCACAGGGAAATAACCGCGAAATCTGGTGGCATAATCACCAAACAATTTGTTTATCATGATTGCACCTCAAGTTGCCACTCTAATGACTGGCCTGCTAAAAAAGGAATAACGGTTTCTCGGCCAAACGCCAAGCTGGCGGGCACAGTAATCGGTTTTTTAACTAAAGTAAGCGTAGTTGAGTTGGGCATAAGACCATAAAACTTAGGGCCATTGTGGCAAGCAAATGCTTCAAATCGTTGTAGCGCGCTGGCTGCTTCAAAAATTTGTACATAATAGCTGAGCGCAAAAGGCGCAGTATAGATGCCTGCGCAACCACACGCAGATTCTTTTTGCTCGACTGCATGGGGGGCGCTGTCTGTTCCTAAGAAAAATTTAGGATTACCGCCAGTGACTGCCTGAATCAAGGCTTGCTGATGCGTAGCGCGTTTCGCGACCGGTAAACAATAATAATGTGGCTTGATCCCGCCTGCTAATAAATGATTACGATTAATCCATAAATGATGAGCAGTGACTGTGGCGGCTAAGGTATCCGGGCCGTCCTCAACAAAGCGTACTGCTTCTTGGGTGGTGATATGTTCAAACACAACTTTGAGACGAGGATACTGCTTGAGTAGTGGTCGTAGATGTTCTTGAATGAAAACCGCTTCTCGATCAAAAATATCAACGCTTTCATCCACAACTTCGCCATGGATGAGTAGTGGCATGCCGACTGCTTGCATGGCAGCCAGTGTATTTTCTAGTCCTGCTAAAGAAGCAACGCCAAACTCTGAGAGCGTAGTGGCGCCTTTAGGGTACCATTTGACACCAAACACGATGCCAGATTGTTTGGCCAGCTCTATCTCTTGAGGCGTTGTGTTTTGGGTTAAGTACAGCGTCATCAAGGGCTCAAAATGGCTGGAAGCAGGGCGCGCTTCTAAGATGCGGGCTTTGTAGTCTTTAGCTAAAGAAAGCGTAGTAATAGGCCGTTTGAGATTAGGCATAATTAATGCGCGGGCAAAGTTTGACGCTGTAGCAGGCACAGTTTGAGCCAAGACTG
>JAHFQF010000060.1 GCA_023266435.1 Legionellales bacterium
GTACGTAGATCCAGACATGATTCCACCTGGTGCCTTTGATCCTTTAGTGCAATTAAATAGCGCTTTTAATTTACGCTCAGGCGTTATACTGGAGTCCCTCAAAACGCAATCTATCAATCGCCTACAGGGGCCGGAGCGTAGCTTTGAGTTAAATGATACGGCCTTATCTCTGATTCAAGAGCTCAATGGTAAAAAAACGCTCTCCGAAATCATCGCAAAACTCAAACAACGTTATCCACAACAAGAAACTCGTATTCAACAAGACATTTTTGCTTTATGCCAACATTTATTAGAAAAAGGATTTATTGAGGCATGATTGCGCCACCTCAAGCAATCTTATTAGAGCTTACCTATCGCTGCCCTCTACAATGCCCTTACTGCTCTAATCCGACTCAGTTGCTAAAAAAATCCGATGAATTACCTGCTTCAGATTGGATGCGGGTGATTCAAGAGGCAGCGCAAATCCCAATACAACAGTTGCACTTTTCAGGCGGTGAGCCACTACTCTATCCTGAATTAATAAGCTTACTGCAAAAAGCTTCTGAGCATGGTATTTATTCTAATCTCATCACTTCGGGTATCCAGCTTAATCAAGCGATGGCTAAGGACTTAAAAAAATCCGGGGTCAAGCATGTACAGATCAGTATTCAAGGCCCAAGCGCTGACTATAATTTATTATTATCCGGTTATAAAAAAGCCTTTGAACATAAAGAACAGGCCGTAGCAGCGCTCTTGTCAGAGAATATCGCACTCACCGTCAATTGGGTCATGTGCCAGCAAAATATCGCTGAGTTGCCTCAGGTGATTGAGCTTGTACGTCAATGGGGCGCACATCGACTAGAGCTGGCCATGACACAATATCACGGTTGGGCATTTTTAAACCGCCATGCGCTACATCCAACAATTGAGCAAATTGAACACGCAGAGTCTATTATTAATAAAGCCCAAATAGCATTGCGTGGGAAATTAGTGATTGACTATGTGCCCAGTGATTATACGATCGGTTTTCCTAAACCCTGCATGGGGGGTTGGGGGAAAAAATTGATGGTCATTAATCCCGCAGGCTATGCGCTGCCTTGCCATTCAGCCAAATCATTACCTTTAGACTTTGAGCGGATTACAGACAAAAGCCTGATGGATATTTGGATTAATTCCAGTGCTTTTAATCAATACAGAGGTACAGACTGGATGCCAAGCCCCTGCAACACTTGCCCTAAAAAAACTCAAGATTGGGCGGGATGCCGATGTCAATCTTTTGCGTTAACGGGAGATGCTGGCTTAACCGATCCAGCTTGCCAATACTCCCCGCATCACACCCTAATTGAAGATAAAACAAAAAGCACTGGGTTACGCTTGATTTTTAGAAAGTGAAGTAGATGATTGAAGTGTAGTAAGTAAATCGTCCATAGTAGACTCTCTTTGCTGATCTGTTTCTTTTTTAGTTGTTTTAGCTTGGGGGCTAGTGCTTGGTGGTGTAGCAGGCAGTCTGCCATGAATGATTGCTGCTGGTAATTCTTCTATAACCCTTGCGGCAGCAATACCAGCTATGCCGTCTAAAAATTCCTTTAATGCCAAATTCACTGCTGTTTCTGCTGCTTCAAGCTTTGGTTTGATTAACTGGCTGTATTGCTGATAAGTAACGTTTTCAGTAAAATGGGAGGAAATCTTATCAAATTGCGCTAATGTTGTCTTTAAAGTCGCTAATTTTTCTTTTTGAGATTCTGGTAGTTGAGAAGTCTTGTCTACGCTGTATTGGTTGATTACAGTTTGAGCAACACTCAGTTTGCTGCGAATCTTAACGGCATTTAATTGTGCCAATTTTAATTTATTTTTACTGGCTTCCTCAGTGGATTTGATTATTTCTTCACCAATTTTTGCAACGCAAAGCGAACATAAAAAACCAAGACCCAAAAGTATTAAGGGAAAACCCGCTCCAATCCATAAACCAATCACGATAAGCATTGATCTCAAAAACCAACGCCAAGCTGCATTTTTAGAAACTCTTTCTAGTTTAGCAACGCCTTCTGTTGGTGCTGGCTTCTTTTCTGTCGAATCCTCTAATTGCTTTTTGAGCTTGTTTTGTGCACTGATTTTATTGAGTTTATATCCTATAAATCCAGCAATCCCACCAACAGCTACCGCAGCTAAAAGCACCAAGGGTGGAAAAAAAGCGATACCCACACCGGTAATTGCTGCAAGATAGAACGCATTACCCCCAACCGCTAATGACAGACTCACGAGCAGATACGTAGTCCAGCTAAACCAGCGTAATGCACCAGCCCTGGCTCGTGCACCAATCTCTATCTCTTGCAACTGCTGCTCAAAAGTTTTTTGAGTTTTCTGCTCATGTTCTTTCATGAAAGTATTTTAACTTAATTTTTTGGATAATAGTAACAAACCTTACTGTTTTAAATCAAATCAACCTACCAACAGTCAGCTTTCAAACGGGTGGCTCAGTATGTATTTGCATACCTATCTTGTAGCCCTATACCGTTTGATGTATTGCTCGCATCATTATCAGAAGTAGGCCTATCTGCCATATACAGTAATGGTTGTGCGGGAAGGCCCTCCACCGCCACCATAAAGGGCTCGAGATCATCTAGCCCCATTACCTCTACAGGCGTATCTGGTGCCATCGAGGCGCCATAATTACCCTCCCCATGTAACTCAGCGGCTTCATTGAATAAGTTAGACGACATTAGGGGTTGAGGCCTGAAAGCTAGACCTTTAGGGGATGTGGGTCTATCTGGCTGATCGAGCAGTCCTGTGCCTGCCGTTTCTGCTGTTACTCTACTTGCCACGTTTGCTGCTGCTAGTAAATTGAATGAGCCCCCCCTTCTCACGAGTGGTGGCACACCTTGAATAGCTCGAACCAATACAGGATTGGGTTCCTTTCTCTGTTGCTGAGGCATCCCTGACATAGTGCCTATTGGTATCCCAGAGGTGCCAATTGGTATCACAGAATGCTTGATTAACAAATCAATAGCACTTGCACTTCTATCAACATAGAAAGCATCGTAAGGTATTCCCTCCAGTGCTACAGGTACTCCTAACATTGTTACCGGTATGTCTATTAAAAATACTTCAGAGCGCTCTGCTGCCATTGGTATGGGGACAGAAATCAGCTGTAAACAATTAGTGCTGAGCAGCTCTTCAAAAATCTTAGCAACGATCTCATCTGAGACAGAGGTCTCATTTAACAGGTCAATTAAAACCTCACGAATCCACTTATTATACTTTATCTTGATTGTTTCAGGCGTATCCTCAAAATTCTCCAGTTTAAACAAATCAAATAAATGCTTACTCAACTTCGGAAATATAGCCTGTGGATTTGCAAAAACTTTAGAGATCACGCTCTCTAATTGTTCTTGATACAATCCTTGATGCTCTAAAATTTCTATTACTTTTACGATTACTGACAAGAAGGGCGCTTGGTTACTCTTGTTACGTATAAAGCTTATAAGCGCTGATGGAATTTGGGGATCTGCGCCATAATTTGAAAGGAATGTTGCTAAACGAGCGTATTGACTTTTTAAACCGCGCAAAGGCAAACTATTGGGATATAAATTTGCAAGACTAGCCATGTTGTCTTTAAAAGCAGACATATATATACGTAAATAGAAAGATAATGGTCTCCCTGGGTATGAAGTAAAAACGATTTGACTGCTTGCGGCTTTTACCCATTGTGATATTTGTTTCCGAACATCGCTCAGAGCCGCGTCATCTTCAGAAAAACAAGCCCACGTCGCATTGATGGTATAACCTATAGTTTCTCCACTCATTATTTCCCCCAGCTAAGTCTTAGTTAATTTTTCACTCTGGTGATTTTAACAGTATTACAGAGAAACTCAAGGAAATTAAATAGATAATGGTATATTTTTCAGCACAGCCTACTAATCTTCCGCCAAATTCATTCCAAAAAATGATACAATCAAAAATCATTCTAAGAATTATTTTTCCCTGAAAAAGAGGACTTTTCACAATCATGCTTCAGCGTTTGATTTTAATTTCTGCTTTTATGATCTCTACCTGCTTAGCGCAACAAACTGTTTCTTCTCCACCTTTACGCGTGAAAGACCTACCCGGCTGGGAAGAAGAAGATCATTTGTCAGCATTAAACGCGTTTACCAACTCTTGTAAGCGTTTCACTGTTCTGCCTGATAATAAACTCGTCCACAATAATCTCAGTGAATTTGGTACTGTCAAATCATGGAAAACAGTGTGTCAAAAAGCCTCTACGATCAAAGACTCGCAGCAGGCCAAAACTTTCTTTGAGGAAGCGTTCATCCCTCGTCGCGTGCAAGGCAATGGTGTCTTTACGGGGTATTATGTGATTGGGCTTAATGGCAGCTTCACCCGCTCTGAACGCTACCGCTACCCTGTTTATGCTACTCCCCCTCAAAAATATTTATCACTCACACGTCGAGAAATTGATTCCGGCGCACTAGTAGATAAAGCAAAAGTATTAGTATGGCTCGATGACCCAGTCCAATTATTTTTCCTGCATGTGCAAGGCTCTGGTGTCGTCTTTTTTGAGGATGGCTCGTCTCAAATGATTGCATTTGATAGTAAAACTAACCATCCCTATTACTCTATCGGCGCCTATATGACCCATAAAGACTTGCTCCCCCGAGATCAAATTTCAACCAAAACCATCAAACAATGGCTTTATGACCACCCCGATCAGATGAATACCGTTTTATGGCAAAACCCCTCTTATATTTTCTTTGCTTTAAAAGAGAAAAATTTGGCCATTGGCGGCGAGGGCGTTCCGCTGACGCCTCGTCACTCCTTAGCTGTCGATAAAGCTCATTTGCCTTATGGCATCCCCCTCTGGGTTAACACAACGCTCACTGCCTCCGAAAAGCCCTGGCAACGCCTGATGGTGGCGCAAGACACGGGCTCTGCTATCAAGGGCAAAGTGCGTGGAGACATTTTTTTTGGGGAGGGACCAGAGGCGGAAGAAAATGCCGCACTTCAGAGCAGCTCGGGCCAATACTACACATTATTACCCAAAGTGCGTTAAAACCCCTTTCATTGACGGGTAAAATGAAGTATATTAGCTAGTAAGTTAAATACTATCACATAAGGTAGATACTCATGGCTGGCTGGTTTGATCTCATTCTTTTACCCCCAAAAAAACGCTCTATATTCAATATCATTGAAAACTTCTTGCATATTCCTAGACTATTACTGTTTAAAGGAACAATACTGGATTTTTCCATGCCAGGAACACCCGAGCGTACTGCAATCAGCCCTCCTCACCCATTTTTTTGGGCGCTTTCACCCATTTTGCTACCCATCACCGCTCTATTTGAGATCTTGCGCCTATTTATACGCCCCCTTGCAAAATTCAAGCACCCCAAAGAATATGCTGCAAAAAGCCAAGCGCATGTGGTATCACCGACTAGCACCACATCGCCCCGTACAACAGAAAAGAGAGAATATACACCCCTATCTCGTCTTTCACCCACTGTAGCACCCATGCTCAAAGGGGCCGCACCCACAGTAATTAATATTTTTGCAACGACAGAGGGAGGGGACATTTTTGCAGAGGGCCCAAAGACATCGGCTTACACCTTACAGAATACAATATTAACCCAACCATTAGCTTCGATTGCATTTTCCCATGAGCTGACCAACGAAGAGTATCTGGCGCGTCCAGAACGAAAAAAAGCCATTGACTTGATCAGGCATGCAGCAAAAAATCCACAAAGCTATACTCGAAACCTATTAACCACGCCAAATAATCCAGATCGCGGCACCCCCGAAGCAGACAGACATCTTGGTTTTCCTAGTAATACGCCACTACAACTTGCTGTCAAAGCAGGAGACTTAGCCATTGCGCAAATGCTATTGCCTCACTATGGCAAAGAAGATTTATTGCATGCCTCTCATTTAGGCAATAATGCACTACATGTTGCAATTGTCGATCATCACTGGGGCATTGCCGAGTTAATTTTACAACGTGCGGCGCAGTTAGATACTTTGCATCCAGAACTACATGCCCTGGATAGCCTGCTTCAATCTACCAATATAATGGGTTGGACGCCCATGCAACTATTAAAAATTCTCTCAATCAAAGGCAAAGACTCCGTCACGTTTACTTCTCAAGGAAAAGGTGATACCGCTAAACCTTTAAACACACTGACAATCCCCAACGGGCGCGCTTGCTTTCTTTCGCCCACCTTCACTCTGAATACCAGAAAAATTTCTGGCATAGAAGAGTTTTATGCGGCACTCTTTGGGGGCGAAGAAGCCCGCAAAGACAACTATGCTTTTGTACACCCCTCAAACAGCCTACTCACTGCTGCAGCTCGTGGTCAAATGCAGTTAGAAGCAGCCATAACAGAGTCCCCTTCAAATATGGGGGAAGCCACTCCGATGCTTGCCTTAAATGGAAAACCTTGCCTTTTACTGATCTGTGCATACCCGGAAGGCATAGAAACCGCTGAAAAAAGCATCTTTGGTGGCAAGATTCAGACTTTCCAAGCACAAACCAAAGACCATAAATCAGCGCCAAGAGTATAGGTTACTCTAATTTTTCCCAACGTTGATAGGAAAATGCCAGCTCGTCCTCAAGCTTTTTCAGTTTCTCTTGAAACAGCTTGATATCTTTTTGTGATTTTTGGTAAAAATCTGGATTTGCCATCAACAAGTGTAGTTCAGCAATGCCCGCTTCTAATTTTTCAATTTTCGCGGGCAACGCTTCTAATTCTCGCTTTTCTTTATGACCCAACTGCTGCTTAGCCTGCTGTTTGGCTTTCTCTGGTTTTGCAGGCGCCGTACTTGCCTTCTTGTCTGAGGCAGACGATATCGGCCGCTGACGCAGGTAGTCTTGATAACCACCTACGTACTCATTGACTACGCCATTACCCTCAAATACCCAGGTAGAAGTCACCACATTATCCAAGAAAGCGCGATCATGGCTCACCAGCAAGAGCGTTCCCTGATATTCCATTAAGTGCTCTTCTAATAATTCTAATGTTTCTGCATCTAGATCGTTTGTAGGCTCGTCCAATATCAATACATTGCTAGGCCTGGTAAAGAGTCTGGCTAGCAACAAGCGATGACGCTCTCCACCTGACAACGCCTTCACAGGCAAACGAGCACGTTGCGGAGAAAATAAAAAATCATTCAGGTAACTCATCACGTGCATGGATTTGCCATTGATCTCCACAAAGTCACTGCCATCACAGATATTCTCTATAACAGGCCGGTCCTCTTCTAGCTGCTCACGCTGCTGATCAAAGTAGCTAATATTTAAATTTGTACCATGACGTACCGTGCCCATGTCTGGCGTCAACTGCTCTAACAAAATTTGCAATAAAGTACTTTTGCCACAACCATTGGGACCAATAATGCCGATTTTGTCCCCTCGAAAAACATTGCTCGAAAACTGACGAATAATCGGCTTATCCGCATAACTGTGTGAAATTTTATCTAATTCAAATACTTGCTTACCAGAGGTCGTCACCGCTTGTGTATGCAGCGTCACATTGCCCGCTCGCACTTGACGTTGCTTCCGCTCTTCACGCATCTTTTTTAATTGTCGCACACGCCCTTCGTTACGGGTCCGGCGGGCTTTGACGCCTTGCCTAATCCAGCGCTCTTCTTCCGCTAATTTCTTATCAAATAAATCATTGCGCTTCACTTCTGCATTGAGCTCGATGTCTTTGTGCTTCAAAAACTCATCATAGGTGCCTTTCCAGCTGATGAGCTGTCCATTGTCAATCTCTATGATGCGCGTCGCAATCTTTTGTAATAGCAACCTATCATGCGTGATAAATAAAATGGTTTTGTTGTATTTTAATAAAAAATTTTCTAACCAGGTGATGGTCTCTATGTCTAGGTGGTTTGTTGGCTCGTCTAATAATAAAATATCAGGCTCTGAAACAATGGCGCGTGCCATCAAAACACGTCGAATATAACCACCCGACAAAGTGCCAACATCTTGTGTAGGAATGAGATCCATTTTAGACAAAATGGTCTCGACTCGCAGCTCAACTTCCCACTCTGCGGCATCAGTAACCCCTTCTGCAACGATCTCAAAAATCGTTCCTTTCAAATTACGGGGGATTTCTTGCTCTAGCTTTGCTACCTTTAAACCGGGGACTCGCTCAATCTCACCGTGATCACAGTCCATCTCGCCTTGGATTAATTTAAGCAATGAGGATTTACCAGCTCCATTACGGCCGATCAAGCAGATCCGCTCTTTGGTATCAATCGTCATGGAAGCACTGTCTAGCAATACCTGCATGGCCCCAAAGGAAAGATGAATATTACGAAGTGTGAGTAATGGCATGCGTGCAATTATATACTGATTCGGCTATCTAAAGAAGGGCTATACTCTACTCCAGTTGTTTTTATGTTGCGTTGCTTTATAACAAACACAAAAGATAGCTAACTCAAACGCAAACTCCAAGCTGGCGTTACTGTATAACCACTTCTTTGGCGAGCTGCAGAGCCTCTTCCGTGGTAGCTAAAAATTGAATGTGTTTTTTTATCTGCTCAGACTCTACGTTTTTTTTGATGCTAGCAATGACTTTTTGAGTATTGCACACGATTAAAATTCGATATTTTGCTTTAAACAACGCGCTTAAAGTTGAATTCAACGCAATCAAACCACTCATGTCAATAAAAGGTACATGGGCAATGTCTAAGATCACAGTATGAATCTGTTTTTGCGGAAAGGTAGAGCGATCAAACGCCTTTTCTACGCTTCCAAAAAATAAAGGACCACTAATTCTATACATGAGCGTGCCCACCGGTATTTTGTATTTTTTAGGGCTAATATCATCCGCCTCTTCAAACTCTACTTGCGTGATTTCAGTAACCTGTTTCATAAGCAGGAATGCAGCACAGATCATTCCTAAGCTGATACCGGCAACCATATCAATGAAAACTGTCAAGAAAAAACAAGTCAACATGACCACGATATCACTGCGGGGTGCAACCTTCAGCACATGAATGAACTGACGCACATGTGACATTCTATAGGCTGTAAAAATTAATAACGCTGCCAATGCTGCCATTGGGATTTGATTAATATAAGTAGAAAAGAGCAAGACATATAACAAGATAAGAATAGCATGCATAGAAACAGCCAACGGTGTTTTAGCACCATTGGTGATATTGGTGGCAGTTCTGGCGATGGCCCCCGTCGCAGGAATACCCATTGCCAAGGCCGCAAAAATATTCCCTACTCCAACGCCTGTTAACTCTGCATTCGGATCATGCTTGGTGCCAGCCATACTGTCTGCGACTGTAGCAGACAGTAAAGACTCTAATGCGGCCAATATAGCAATGGCCAAGGCCGGGAAAAGTAGTGTCTGAAACTCAGCAATAGAGGGGATGCTAAACAATTCCCCAGGCACAAAAGTGGGCCAATGCAACACAGGTAAGAAGTTAGGGATGCCAGGGTGTGCCAGACCATCTGTACCTAAATAAGAAAAACGACTACCAATGGTTGCAATGTCAAAGCCCAGAGCGTTCCAAAAATACGCAACGAGCGTCCCACCCACTACAGCCAAAATGGCACTGGGCAAAAACTTAACCACATGTCCAGAGTAAATCACCAAGAGCAAGGTAATGCCTCCCACACTAAACTCTTGCTGGTTTAACTGAGGCAGCGCGCCTATGATAGCGCTAAGACGATCCAAGTAAGTATGTCCCAGGCTGACTAGGTGCAACCCCAGAAAATCATTGAGCGATAATGTAGCCAATACCAGGCCAATGCCTGCTGTAAACCCTGTAGTGACAGGATACGGTATGTATTGAACGAGCTTTCCAAATTGAGAGACACCCAAAACAATTAAAATAAACCCCGCCAAAATACCACACCAAATAATTCCTCTGAGGCCATGCTCCGCAACAATCGGCGCTAAAATTACAACAAATGCTGCAGTCGGTCCGGTGACCTGATGAACGGAGCCCCCCAATAACGGCACAATAA
Source organism: Legionellales bacterium (assembly GCA_023266435.1). Lineage (GTDB taxonomy): Bacteria > Pseudomonadota > Gammaproteobacteria > Berkiellales > Berkiellaceae > JAHFQF01. Next base: position 9,956 of record JAHFQF010000060.1, read on the forward strand.
ACCCCGCAACCATGGCTGTATAGAGTCCATGCTGCGGCGGTAGCCCTACTGCAATAGACAGCGCCATAGAAAGTGGCAAAGCAACCAAAGAAACCACAAAGGCCGCCATCAGATCCTGTTTAAACAAAGTCCATGTGTAGCGGTGCATGGTTTTACGTAATGCTATAGCCAGAGGAAAGAGGTGGGGAGCGCGCTTATTTGTCATTTAAATTACTTAAAATTAATCACAATGTAGGCAAAATTTGCGTGAGATACTCCCATTGTAGGTGCCATGCTAACTATGATCAAGAAATACTAGCGCGCTTATCGCACATGCTAATTAAGCCCGGCTCGGAGTTTTATCAGCACCAAAGCCAGGCATGAGGGTGGTTGTCTCGCGACCTCATGCCTAGGCTAGTTCAAACAAAAACTCCGAACTGGAGCTAAGTAGGTATATTGACAGCACTCGGCTTTATCATCATAGTAAACATTTTTATAATCCTTGATAAGGAACCCCCATGATCCCATATGAAATTATCGCCAAAAAAAGAGATGGTTTAGCACTGAGCAAAGCTGAGATAGACTACATTATTCAAGCCTATAAAACAGACTCTCTACCAGATTATCAGATGACTGCACTCTGCATGGCGATTTATTTTCAAGGCATGGATTTTGAAGAAACCACCTACCTGACACAAGCCATGTTGCACTCTGGCGCCATTTTGGATTTGAGCAAATTACCCGGAAAAAAGATAGATAAGCACTCTACTGGTGGTGTGGGTGATAAAGTGAGTTTACCTTTAGTTGGTATTGTTCCTGCGTGCGGCATTACTGTTCCCATGGTCTCTGGTCGCGGCCTAGGGCACACTGGCGGCACACTCGATAAACTAGAGTCTATCCCCGGATTTAACGTCAACCTCTCTGTTTCAGAGTTCATGAGCAGTTTAGAAAAACTGGGTTGTTGTATGATCGGGCAAACCAAAGAAGTCGCCCCTGTTGATAAAAAAATCTATGCCCTACGCGATGTAACTGCCACCGTTTCCTCAATTCCACTGATTACTGCCAGCATCATGAGTAAAAAGTTGGCAGAAGGTGCTGATGGTTATGTTTTGGATATTAAATATGGCAGCGGCGCATTGATTCAAAATCAACAAGAAGCCATTACTTTAGGTAATTATTTGGTGAAAACTGCCCTGCTCTCTAATGTCAAAGCCGTTGGGTATTTGGCCAATATGAACCAACCCTTGGGCTTAAAAATTGGTAACTGGCTAGAGGTCGAAGAAAGCATCGAAGTATTAGAAGGCAAAGGCCCTAAAGACTTGGTAGATCTAACCTTACTACAAGCAGGCACCATGATTTACTTAGGGGAAAAAGCGACCTCTATCGAGGAAGGTATTGAGCAAGCCAAGGCGGTGATTGCAAACGGCAAGGCGCTAGATAAGTTCTTAGAAATGACTGCCCACCAAGGCGGCGATGCTGACATTCTCCTTGCTCGTCATCGTTACCCTAAGGCCAAACATCAAATTGAGCTAAAAGCACCTCACGCCGGTTACATACATCATATCGATGCGCTGACCTGCGGACTCGTCAATGTGATGATTGGCAGCGGCC
>JAHFQF010000229.1 GCA_023266435.1 Legionellales bacterium
TGATGATGAAATACTTGACGCTATCATAAGACAACCTGATGCCGACAATCATCGAACCGAAATTATATGCGCACGCTGTCAAGGGCATTTGGGTCATGTTTTTTTCGGAGAAGGCTATACTTCCCACAATATACGTCACTGCGTCAATTCATTAGCGATAGAATTTGTTTCAAATGAAACTGTGGTCGATAGCGAAGAAGCCATAGTGGCAGCCGGCTGTTTCTGGGGTGTGCAATATTATATGGACCGACTGCCGGGTGTGCTAAAAACAGACGTGGGTTATATCGGTGGACACACCACGCATCCCACCTATCAAGACGTATGTACCCAGACTACAGACCACGTGGAAGCCATACGCGTGCTTTATGATCCTCTCATCGTTTCTTATCAAACAGTGATTCAATATTTTTTTGAAATTCATGATTTCGAACAAACCAACGGCCAAGGCCCTGATATAGGACCACAATATCAGAGCGCCATTTTTTATTTTGATGATGATCAAAAGCATAAAGCTGAACACATCATCGCGCATTTAAAAAAGCAAGGATATCTCGTTGCCACGACATTACGCGAAATGACTATTTTCTGGCGCGCTGAGATAATGCATCAATCTTATTATCAAAAGCATATGCAAACACCCTATTGTCATCGTTGGGTAGCGCGATTTTAATCCCTCATTTTAGGGCTTATAGGTATGCGTACTTCGCTCTTCTTCCGATGCTTTTTTCAATTCTTCCACTCTATCCGCAGGCTCGACAACGACACCTTCCATAGGCTGATCTTTAAAAAATTGTTCTATCTGCGCCCTAACTTCAGCAAATTCATTCTCTAATGTACCGGGGTCTCGGTATGAGCAGCACTCATAATTGTCAATAGACACCCGGTAAGACAGGATAATCATACGATTAATCTTTTGGATGACTGAACTTGTTTCACCAGGGCTTAATATAGATTTAATTCTTGCCTGCGCCGCCTTCATAAGATCATTTTTATATGATGCGCGTTTTAGCCTACGTAATCCTTGAAAGAAACTGTACGTATCTCCATTAGAATAAGCAGTGATACCTTGCTGAACCAAAGCAGTGACTTTATCAAGCGCTTGCTCAGGTGTCATAGAGACATTTTGTGGTGAAACAGGAGGGGCATCGCTTGACGAGACAGTTCGAGATCCAGATGTGCCATTGAGAGAAAAAATAGTTGGCTTACGTGACATGATGTACCTCTCTTAATTTTTTATTTACTCTATCGACATTCATATGCTTATAAGTAACATATAAAATATAAGCGTTATAGGCAAGTAAGAAATACTTAACGAAACATTAAAAGAAGGCCATGCTTATAACTATTCACGACTCCATTGCCACTACTCACTCGCTTCCAGCTTCGACTGTTCAAAAACACGTACCCATCGTAGGGGCGCCGCATGCTGCCGCCCCTACAATATTTGCACGATAAACACACTCTACAACAAACCTTTTAATTTAAAGTTTTTTTGCAGCATTTCAAATTCACCTTCCAATATATCCAACGGAAGATTGAGCTCTTCATAACTTTTAATCAGTCGATCAATTTTCTCCGCATAATCTGCATCAGAGACTGAAACTTTACATTGTATATCACGTAGCAATTGTAATATCTGCGCTTTTAATAAAACCGGATCTTTTTCAACCTGAGTCATAAAATATCTCCATCAAATTTATTCAAGTGAATGTCAACAGACCTTATGATGGAGATTCAATATATTTGGGTCAATACCGTGGTCGATATCTGATGATGACAATACCGATGACTGCTACAATAGAAATTGCAAAAAATCCTGCGGAAAAAACCGAAAAAATATAATGAGAAGGAATGGTGATTGCATTTTTTAAATGAGCAAAACGCAAACCCCGCGCTAAAAGCAGAGATGATAAAGCTACTCCAAAACTAATCCCCACTTGCCGACATACATTATAAACAGTCATCGCAGAACCCAATTCTTTTTTAGCAATATCAATAGCAGCGAGCGTTTGAATGGGTGGCCCGCAAAGCCCACTACATAATCCCCGAACGAAAAATAACAACAACGCCACAAAAACCATAGAACTACGAAGCCATAATACACACGGCGTCAACAATGCAATACCAGCAAATCCTATAGTTACAGGAAACACTGGACCTCTGACATTAAAACAATATGCCGCATACCGACTCACTGCCATCGCACCCAACGCTTGCATACCCATGATTAACCCGGCAATACTCGCTGATTGTCCGATGCCTAATTGCAAATATAAACTTAATAAAAAAATAGCGCCAAAATGACAGATTTGAAAACAAAATTGCGCCAAGTTTGCCTTCATGAATAAATAATTTTCAAAATAACGCAACGGTATTAATGGAGAAGTAACACGTTTTTCCCAACGTATAAACGCAACGATCAGAATAGATAATAATAGCGCATTTAAACCAACACTCATTGAAAATCCTGTTTTGCCGATTTGTGATAGCAAGTAGAAAACATCGATCAACAAGGTAGAAGCTAACATCAAGCCTACATAATCTAATGCTGGTGCCTTTTCGCGTCCCGTATCTTTTAAATAGCGTATTGAAATCAGCACTAACACCAAACAGATGGGACCTGAAAATAAAAACACCCAACGCCAACCCACATAATCCAAAAGCAAGCCCCCAAAAAAAGGGGCTATCGCTGGCGCAACTAATGACGGCAAAAAAGTATAACTGGTGATACTCGCATGCTCTGACTTATCAAATACTTTATACAGCATTGCCATGCCTACTGGTATTAATAAACCGCCACCCACACCGTGAAGAAAACGAAAGATGATAAGCATCGTTAAATTGCTTGCAAAAGCACATAACGTAGATCCCACACCGAACAATAAAAGAGAACTGATGTATACGGTTTTAAATCCGAATTTTTGTGCCATCCAATGACTCACCGGCATTGATATCGCTAACGCTAAGAGAAACGCTAAATTCACCCAATCCGTCGCAATGATGGGCACATGAAACACTTTTGCTACAGTGGGCAACGTGACGTTCACGACAGTTAAATCCATACGATCTAAAAATAAAGCTGCTGCGTAGATAAAAGCGATCAAATGTTTGTAAGACCA
>JAHFQF010000061.1 GCA_023266435.1 Legionellales bacterium
ATACAATGCTTTTACCGTTTCTTTTTGCTTTGCAATCTTTGCTGAAACTTTTGACTGATCAGCAGATTGCTCTGTAGTGCTTTCTAAATGCTGTAATAGCGCTTTTGCTTTCAGATAACGCTCATGATAGCGCGTTAAATTGCTGTCTGCACAAGCCGCATAAAAATACAAGGCATCAATACGGACCACCTCATACTCTAACCTGTCTCTTGCAAAATTCCCGACCTTAACAAAGGAAACATCATCCCCCTGCGCGCGCGTGACTGCTTTCAATGCGCCCTTTAGGCCTGGGGTCTTTTTTATTTCCTGCTTTTCCGCTGGGGCAATTGGATCCATTTTTAATTTTTCACTACCAGACATTTTGAAACTCCTACTACTATTATTATCGATATATACTTTAATTCAGCTACATGCTCATCGGATCAGCACAACTACCGATCCCTTTTTGAACAACACCCTTCTCGCTTTGGGCATCATTTAATGTGCTTTTAATTTCAACGGTGCTTCTACTCTGACCACATGCTCTGCAAGATCTGGCTGGGCGGTATTGGCTGAAGCCGGATGCCCATTTTTTTCAAACTGAAAACAAATAATATGATCTGCTTGAAAGATATTCTTGAAGAGTGAAGACACTGGTTTTTCAGAATTTGGCGCTCCTGACTCTACTTCCTGTTTTTCAAAAGATTCGACAGGCTGTGCTTTGGGCAAACTTTGCGCTAAATAAGCGCGCATGTCACCTGCTAAAATTCGTAGATTTTCAGTCATTTCTTTGTTTGGGTTTTCTGTCACGCGACTGTCTGAAATGGCACTATCAGACACTACAGATTTTCCTGGTGTTCCATAAAGCGCATGAAAATTCGCTGTTACTATTTGAGTATGCAATTGCGCATCCCGTGTGATAGAGCGAAATCCAAACTGGAAAGAGCCAAATAACTTTTCTAATAATTTACGAGCACCATCTAACAGTGAGCCACCATTATGCACCATAGTCCCAAATCCAAAGAAAGCGGCGCCCAGAAGCCCCATCGTTGCGATACTTTTGACAACCAGTGCTTTTGCAGTCAGCCCTAACATCGCAACCACTGTTCCAATCAGCAGAAAACTGAATACAATGTCTTTAATATTTAATTTTCGGTTGTGATGATAAAGCCCAGAAAAGGTGCGCGACAAATTACGTGCTATTAGTGTCAGGCGAGAATGATTGCCGTTCCATTTCTCAAGGAATACAACAAATCCGATAGCAGCAGCTATCAATACAGCAGGTATTAATGGGAGGCCTAAACCAAAGAAAATCGATGCAGCAGTTCCAGCAGCAATCGCAAGTGCAATTAGCCATTTGAATGCTGCTAATTTATAGTTACTGTCCTCAGGATATTTAGATTTCATTGAAGGGCTGAAACCAGGTTCATTTTTTTCGTCACAAACTTGCCAGCTTTCTTCCCATTTAGGATCAGCCAAAGAGCGGCAAAGATGCTTTTTGCTCTGAGGCATAGGTGGCGGCATCTTGGCTTCAGCCATACGATTGGTCAAATGTAGATAATACATTTGCGCTTGATAGGCGCTTTCAAAAGGGAGCAGCCCGATCATGCCATTGGACAGCGCATCATAATCATCTCGCAGCTGTTGAGCAGCATTTGCGTCAATGATCGGATTTTTTGCATGCTGCGCTCGCAATACATAACGCATAAACGCTGATTGAGTGTAAGGATCTTTGCCGGCTTTCGTGAGTTTGATTCTTTCAAAATATAAATTTTGCGCTAAATCCAGTAATTCAGGCACGACATAAGTTCGTGGTTGTCCTTCCGCAGGATTTTTTTCACGTAATACAACCAGCTCCCTATGTTCTGTTTCAAATGTCGGCTTGTGCTTGGCCATTAGTCAAACTCCTAACATAATTAAACTGAAATAAATTATAAGGCTAACACTTTTGTTTTTTGCTGTAAACAATAGGCAAGCTAGGATTGATTTTTGTTTTTAAATACGTTTCGAAAAACACTGTTGTACACAATAATAAGCAGGAATAAAACAAAGGCAGCTAACACAATAGTGGGGCCTGTGGGCCAATCAAAATAGTAAGAATTCGTCAGACCTAAGACAACAGATGCGCAACCAATGACAATGCCACCCCAAATCATTTGCCAAGGATGATAGGATAGCACTCGGCTAGCTGCATTGGGAATTATAAGCAAGGCGGCTACCAATAAAACACCCACGATTTTAATTGCAAAAGCGATGGCCATTGCAAGACACAACATGAGGCCATTTTCATAGGTGCGCACAGGTATGCCTTCAATTTGCGCCAGCTCTGGGCTCACCATCACGATTAAGAGCTTTTTCCAGGTCATCAACAAGGCCGCCAGCACAGTAATTGCTATTGCAAAAATCCAAGCAATCTCTGCCCAGCTTAAAATCAAAATATCGCCATACAGATAAGTTAGTAAGCTCATTGGTGCGGCTTGCATACTGGCCAATAAGATTAAACCCGCTGCAAACAAGCTATACGTTAAAACAGCTAAAATAGCATCTTGGCTAAAATAATGCGTGGTTCGTAACTGCGCTAACCCCACCCCTACAACAATGCTGGTCATCAGCACACCAATCACCAGGGGCAAGTGCCAACAAAAGGCCAAGCCAATGCCAAGCAAACTGGCATGAGCCAACGTATCTCCAATAAATGCCATACGACGCCATAACAGCAACGCGCCTAAAGGGCTTGCCATAAGCACCACCCCCATCCCACCTAAAGCAGCTAATAGCATGTAATCGGGAATATTAAGCATGCTGATGCCCCTCTTCTTGCGGGGGTAGAATATCCCCTGATGTCCCATGACTGTGGTCATGCCTATGCGTGTACAATGCCAAAAAAGCAGGATCTTGAGCGATTGTATGTGGTGAGCCTTGGCAACAGATGTGATGATTAAAACAAATCACGCGATCGGTGGCTTGCATCACGTAATGCAGATCATGGGAGACTAATAAAATGGTACAGCCAAATTCATCTCTAATCTGAGCCAATAATTGGTAAATTTCGCTTTGACCTGCGATATCAATACTTTGCGCGGGCTCATCTAAGACTAAAAAAGTTGGCTTTCGAATGAGTGCGCGTGCAAGCAACACACGTTGCCATTCGCCACCTGAGAGAGACTGTAGTGGTTGATTAGCAATGCGCTCAATCCGTAAACGCGAGAGCCACGCGACAATAGCCGCTTTATCGTCTGTCACACACTCTAAAAAATCTCGGACAGTTAAGGGCAGTAAAGGGCTAATCACGAGCCTCTGAGGCATGTAACCAACACATATCTGGGGAGCACGTATCACATTACCCGCTGTGGGCTTAACCAATCCTAAAACGACTTTAATTAAGGTCGTTTTACCTGCTCCATTAGGGCCAATTAAGGAAACTATCTCGCCCGCTTTGATTGACAGGGAAACCTTGTGTAGAATTGCCCTCTGGTCATAGTGAACAGAAACATCTTTTAATTCAATGAGTTGGTTTAACATGAAAACTTTCTACCGTGAAATGTGCCTTGGCATCTTATTACTGTTTACTAGCGCCTTGCAAGCCGCCCCGTCTGTTTTGGTCAGTATCAAGCCAATTTATGGCCTCACCGCGTATCTGATGCAGGATGTTGGTGCACCCGCACTGTTATTGCCAGATAATGCCTCCCCACACTACTACGCATTTAAACCTTCTGACAGAGCGAAACTGGCACACGCTGATTTGTTTATCTTCATCGATTATGAAATGGAAAGTTTTTTAAAAGCCAAACAATTAGCAACAATTCCTCAAGTATTACAGCTGAGCAAAATTCCTGCCTTGCGCACCGTGCCTACTCGTAATCCAAAACATGAGCATGCGCACGACCACGACCACGACCACGACCACGACCACGACCACGACCACACACATGGTGTGACGGATTGGCACGTTTGGTTAGATATTGATAATGCAAAAGTAATCTCAGAAGCAATCGCGGCTCAATTAATGCTGTTAGATCCTGAGCACAAGACACAGTATCAGCACAACCTGACACAATTACTCGCCGAATTAACGATACTCGATCAACAATTACAAAGCGACATGGCACCTCTCCATGATGCGTCTTTCATGGTCTATCACGACGCCTATCAATATTTTGCTACACGCTATCATCTCAAACTCCCAGCCGTGTTGCACTGGCAACCAGAGGCGCCCATTACAGCTAAACAATTGGGCAATATCCAAACACAAGTCACTGCAGAGCACATCACTTGTTTATTTTTAGAGCCACAATTTGATAATCCCAAACTCCTGCAACTGGCAGAGCAATTACACCTTTCTGTACATCAATTAGATCCTTTGGGTAGCAGTTTAGCCAGAGATAAAACCGCATACTTCCAATTGTTGCAAGATTTGTCGAGCTCATTAACGGGGTGTTTATTGCCAACAGCGCCAAACCCATCCTCTAATAGCTACTCTAAAACGCAGTGATAGAGTAGTTCCGTTTTATGGGGCAAGCCGGAGAATCTTTTCGTGACCGAGCTTGAAGCTCAGCCACCCTCTCCCTTCAAATAATGGGAGAGGCGATTTGATCTACGGGCGGCTTTTGCGAGGGAAGTAGCAAAGATGCGAAGGTAGGCTGCGCCTTTTAAAATAGACAACACACGATACTAATAAATAAAATTAATCCTGCCCAATGATGTTTAGCAAAGGCTTGAAAATACGTTTTCCTTTTTAAAATAGCGAGTCGGTACCATTGCCATAATAATAGACTGGTATGAACACCGAGCCCTAGATAAAACGGCCAAGACAATTTTAAAATGAGTCCTACGAGCAGAAAGCCCAGTGTAGCCAATACATAGCAGCTTAAAAGGACGGGATATAGATAATGGCCCAAAGTAATGGCCAATGAGTGAATGGGTAATGACAGATCATCTTCTTTATCCATGAGTGCATAAATTGTGTCATAGGCAACCACAATGCCTAATTGACTCAAATAAAAAATCCACGCCCATCCAGGCACAGTATTTAGTTCAGCGGCCACAGCTACAATAATGCCCCAATTAAACACTATCCCTAAGATCAATTGCGGCGCTTTAAAAAAACGTTTAGTGAAAGGGTACAGGAATGTTAACAGCAGGCCGATGATGGCAAGCCCCCAACATATTTTAGGTAATTGAAGCAATAAGATGAGCGCTAATACTAACAAGAATAGCAAGCAAGACGCTGCCTGTCGGCGCGTTAAGGCACCACTGGCTAACGGACGCTGGGCAGTACGTGCCACCGCTTTATCAAATTGAGCATCTGCCATGTCATTGATGACACACCCGGCAGCACGCATCGTCCAGACCCCCAGGACAAAAACACTTATTCTAAAAAGGCTAGGGCCTGTAGCTGAGGCTGCTAGCCACAATGCAGATAAAGTTGGCCACATTAATAATAACCAACCAATAGGCTTGTCAAAACGCATCAATTGATAGTACGCTTTAGCGGTTTGAATCTTCATTGGATCTCCTATGGCTCACAATCACCTTGTCATCATTGGCTCAGGATTGGCTGGTTATAATTTAGCCCGCGAATTTCGTAAACACGATAAAGACTGCTCTTTGACTTTCATTACGCAGGAAGAAGGGATTTATTATTCTAAACCTTTACTGTCTTCCGCATTGAGTAATGCCAAAGCCCTGTCCACCTTAAAGCTACACGAAAGAGAAAAGATGGAACAAAGCCTTAATGCTACCATCTTGGCACATACTTCTGCCACCGCCATTGATCTAGAAGCACGTGTAGTTGCTATCGATAAAGCAGCCCAGGCCGTGCCTTATACTCAACTGGTTTTAGCCATGGGGGCCTCTCCCAAACTGCCTCCTTTAGCAGGCAACGGGGTACACGATATTTTACAAATTAATAGTTTGGCGGATTATGAAGTCTTTCGCCAACATTTACATACACCTGGCATGGCAGTGACGATTTTAGGAGCAGGATTGATTGGCAGTGAATTGGCCAACGATCTGAGCAAAAGCGGTTATAAAGTGAATCTCATTTGCTCGAGCGATGCGCCCTTACCACGCCTTTTACCTAACGCTTTAGGTGCAGTCATGATCGATGCGTTAAAGCAACAGAATGCGACGGTTGTCACCAACCAACGCGCAATTGCAGTAGAAAAACAGAGCACTGGTTTTGTAACAACGTTACAAGACAACAGTACTTACCAATCAGACTTGGTATTGTCTGCGGTGGGATTAAGCCCTAATACAGCGTTGGCCGCTCAAGCCGGGTTGCTTATCAATCGTGGCATTGTAGCGAATGTGTACGGCCAAACCAGCGACAAGGCTGTCTTTACCTTGGGAGATTGTGCAGAAATTGATGGACAATTACATCAATTTGTCATGCCTATCATGCAGGCTTCCAAACCATTAGGGCTGACTCTAGCGGGAACACAGACTGCAATTACCTATCCTTGGATGCCTGTGTCTGCCAAAACCGCTTGTGCAATGACTGCCATCCCACCAGCCGAGACTGACGGTAGTTGGGAAATTACTGGAGAGGCACCAAATTTAGAAGCCACGTATAGAGATTCAACGGGTAAAGCCATTGGTTTTGCTTTGGTGGGTGACGCCACTGCAAAAAGAAGGGACTACATGGCGTTACTGGATGGACAAATCAGCGGATAAGGCACTGAATAATCTCGGCTCAGGGACTTTGTTTTTCAACAGCACCCTCCACGGCTGCAAATGGCGCAGCCCTGGGCCAATGGGTCTCAACAAAAAGGCCGACTCGCCTTGGGTCGTTTAATTGGCCAAACTATAGTCAGGCTTGAACACTTTCGTTTTTTTTGCGCTTACCAACATATGCTGTGCCCAAGTAAATCGAAAATAAAACGAAACATAAACCGATGAGATCATAGACGCCTAGCGTTTCTCCTAAAAATATCCACGCTAAAAAAGTCGTTGCCAATGGCATGAGGCTACCAAAGATACCTGCGGTACTGGTTGGGACTAATTTGAGCGCATGCGGCCAAAAAACGTAGAACCCTGCGGCTGCGATTGCGCCTGTTGCAATAATTCCTAATATTTTTAGATCAGTGACAAGTTGCCAACCATCGCTTGGCCAAGTGTAAATTGCAATAGGCCATAGACACAGTGCACTGGTCCAGTTTGCCCATACACCAGCCCCCATGGCAGAGACTCTGCGGCTGGAAAGGCGAGCGAAAATTGAATAAAGCGACTCTGGAATGATGGCAATAAAGACTAATAAATTACCTAGCAAGCTATTTTTCGTCATTTCTGAATCACCCTGGTCATTCAGACTTAAAATGACGATACCAATCATGGCAATCACAATTGCCCATCTCATATTCACGCTTATTTTTTCTTTCAAGAGAAAATAAGCAAAAATAGCCACCATGGCGGGTAATACACTGCTGATAATACCGGCAGAAATGGCTGTTGTTTGGGAAACCCCATAGGCAAAAAAGAGGTTAAAAAGCACTCCTGCCGTCAATCCTTGGGCTAATAAGATGCAATAATCCATGGTTTCCAATTTGCCAGACGGATGTGTGGGCAATAGATATGGCATGCGTTTATACGACATAATCAACAATAAAATAGTGCCACTGATTGAAAAGCGGATGGCCAACATCAAAAAGGCCGGTATCGTGGGTATCAGAGTTTTAGCTACGATGGTATTAATTGCAACAGACACTTGAGCCATTGCCAGCGCAAAATAAGCAAATCGTAGAGAGTTTACGTTAAACATTTCATGGCCATATCATTACAGGGATATGGCATTATACATTAAACAAGCAAGGAAACGAACACATTTCCTTGGCAGACATATACCCAAGATGCTTCAAAATGCGTAGTTTATAGCAAAGCGAATTTAACCAGATGCAGTCTTCTGAGCCGAGAAATAGTCAACACTATTGCGAGGCGAAGAAGGCTTCAGCTGGGCAAACTCGGGCAGCTAGAAACATGCATTTCGAAGTATCTTGGGTATATACCCAAGATCTTTGAAAATGCGTAGTTTATAGCAAAGCGGATTTAGCCAGATGAAGTTTTCCGAACCAAGGAATAGTCGATACTATTGCGAGGTGAGGAAGGCTGCAGAGGGTTAAATTCGAGCAGCTAGAAACAGGTATTTTGGAGTGCCTTGGGTATATACACTGATGTGATCCACCAGGAAAAAGCGCAGCCAACAACATCTAATAAGACGCTTTTGCGCAGAGCATGGCAAAGGTGTCTTTTATACGAGTTAAAGCCCAATCTAAAGTTGTTTGATCAATGATTAAAGGTGGCGCAAAGCGAATCACGGTATCGTGGGCCTCTTTAGACAGGATGCCTTGTTCCATCAGTTTTTCACAGACGACGCGCGCAGAAATGACTTTGGGGTTAATTTCTAGACCAACCCATAATCCTTTGCCACGAATGGCACGAATGGCTTCGCTTTGGATAGATTTTAAACCTGCTAACAAATGGTCACCGAGTTTGGCGCTGTTGTTAACATAGTGATCTCGCTCCATGATGTCTAGTGCTTGTCTGGCGACACGGCAAGCCAATGGATTGCCACCAAATGTGGAGCCATGGCTACCTGGTGTAAATACAGACATCACGGCTTTGGTTGCAACAAATGCAGAGACAGGCAAAATACCACCGCCCAATGCTTTACCTATAATGATACCATCTGGTTGAATGCCTTCATGTTGATAGGCAAACCATTTGCCAGTACGACCTAACCCAGTTTGGATTTCATCCAAAATCAATAACACCTGGTGTGCTTTAGACACTTCACGCAATGCTTTTAGATATCCTACGGGCGGTATTAGTACACCAGCCTCTCCTTGCATGGGCTCTGCCAAAATTGCACAAGTATTCGGTGTGATGGCTTGTGTTAATGCCTCAATATCGCCAAAGGGTACCACTTTAAACCCTGGAGTAAATGGTCCAAACCCTTCTCTATACGCTGCTTCTGTTGAAAAGCTGGTAATCGTCACGGTACGCCCATGAAAATTATCTTTCATCACGATGATTTCTGCTTTATCCGCAGGAATGCCTTTGATCTGATACCCCCATCGACGCGCTGCTTTCACTGCTGTCTCAACAGCCTCTGCACCAGTGTTCATGGGTAAAATGGCATCTAAACCTGAGATTTCACATAATTTTTCAGCCAAAGACAGTAACTGATCGCTGTGGAAGGCACGAGAGCTCACGCACAATTTTTGCGCTTGTTCGTATAGTGTTTGCACCAACTCTGGATGACAATGACCATGGCTGACCGCAGAGTAGGCAGACATCATGTCTAGATACCGCTTACCTTCAATATCCCATAACCAAACCCCTGCCCCTTTCGTCAAAACAACGGGCAGAGGATGATAATTATGAGCTAATAATTGATTTTCTTTTTCAATCCAAGTAGCAGTATTCATTGTGCACTCACTTATTTCTTTAAAAACATTGTGTGAATTAATTGTTGAATAAGCTGATAAGTTGCATCGTTTTTATCACGATCTGGATTAAATTCTACAATTTCAATGCCTTCACAATTTGGATCCCAAGCAAGGCCTTGCAAACACGGTAGGACTTCTGCAGGCATGAGGCCATCTTTTTCACGACTACCCACGCCTGGCGCAACGATAGGATCAAAACCATCCAAATCAATACTAATACCAAAAGAAGACACTTGCTGTTGTAAGTATGACATTGCCTCTTGCCACACTGTCGCAAATCCTCGAGACTTGACATCTTCCATATAGAAAATTTTGACTTTATTATCACGCAGTAGTTTCGCTTCGCCCGGCTCATAACTACGCACACCAATCAACACCAAATGTTGGGGAGCAATTTTTGCTTGTAGTGATGAGAGGCGTGTTAAATACGAGTCACCATGACCAAGCAATGTAGCCACCGGCATTCCATGGATCGCTTTAGACGGTGTGGTTTCAAATGTGTGCGCATCCATGTGCGCATCAATCCAAATCAATCCAAAATTTTGCTCTGCTTTTAAAGCTGAAGTAATGCCACTCCAGGTGCCAATAGCAACAGAGTGGTCCCCTCCTATCACCAGAGGATATTCCCCTTGCTTTTTCAAAGCGGCTGTTTTTTGAGCTAAGCGCTCGCAAAAATCCTGCACAATGGCCAAAGCGGATTTTTTTTCTAGATTGCTAATTAATGTTTCTAACCACAATAAAGAAATACCGTTTTCTTCAAGTGTTTGGATCAAATGTTGATTATCACAATAGTCGGACCCCAGTTTAGTACCGATGATTTGAGCTCCCTCACCTAAAGCCGCCCCTATCACCTTCCATTGCTTTTTCACAAAATTTCTCCAGTTTGAATTCGACCACTATAGCTTTTATTCAAAAGTTGGGTCAACCCAGCCTAAATCAAAATCATAGCTTTTTAAACTTGCTTGCAAAATATCAAAAAACCACAAGTGAATTTTTAAAACACCTTGATTTAAAGCAGTTTGAATCCACGGAAAAGTGAGGCAGTTTTGATAAGAAAATAATAAAGCATTTTTTGCACAGACATCTGGATGGTGGGACTTTTCTGAATCATGTAACAAAGATAACCAATCACCTAGAAAGTCGTTTTGTACCAGTTTCGTTTCAGTCAAATGTGCTTGAATCCCACCACACTGGCTGTGAGCCAAAATAACCAGATGTTTTACTTTAAGATAACAAATCCCGAACTCTAAAGCCGCGCTGGTTCCATGATGACGGTGGTCACACTCATAGGGTGGCACTAAATTAGCCACGTTACGTAAAATAAATAACTCTCCAGGATCGCACTGAAATAACAAGGCGGGATCAACGCGTGCATCTGAACAGGCAATCATCATGATTTCTGGATTGTGGCCAGCTTGCGCCAGTTTAGCCATTAGGTTAACATTTGATTCTGCATATTGCTTACGAAAACTATCAAAGCCCTGCAGTAGTTTGTTTATCTTTGCCATCATGTCTCGCTTAAATAAAAAACCTGACTGACTCTCTCTATTCACGCAAATCAGTAGTTTTTAAAAGGTTAGTTTTGGCACATACTCAAAGCCAGTATATCCTGATTTTGTTATACTTGTATGTACTCCTCCACATTCCCTTGCCATCTTACCCATAAATCCTCCAGCACTTGCGGCTGGGTATGAGTAAGTTGTTCTATTAATTGTAATGCATGTTCTAAGGATTGTTCATCCTCGGGGAATCTCGCTATCCTGAATGTTTGCAAGCCCGTTTGCTTAACTCCCAAAACTTCTCCCGCACCTCTGAGTTTTAAATCAATGTCAGCCAATTCAAAGCCGCTGGTATGATCTCGTAAAGCTTGTAACCGTTGTACTGCGTTCGAGGATAAGGGCGGTGCATATAAAAGTAAACAAATACTTTGTCCAGATCCACGCCCTACGCGTCCTCGGATTTGATGCAGTTGAGCCAATCCCAAGCGCTCTGGATCTTCAATGATCATGAGCGTGGCATTGGCGACATCTACCCCCACTTCAATCACCGTA
>JAHFQF010000230.1 GCA_023266435.1 Legionellales bacterium
GATGCATTTTTCTGGTGATGACACTTCGAACAGTAGAACAATACGTTATAAGCAAGTCAGATGGGCTATCAGTGTTGCGATTGGTAATATTCACGCTTTGGTGAACCTGATACATAGCACTGTACAAGATGCTGAATATGCTGGGGTTTCTTGTAGAAAGATATCGCCGGTATTTTCGAAAATACTAAAGGCTGCCTGGGAAACTCAGCAAAAGTTAGAAAATTATTATATTAATATCGTGCTGGAAAATGACAGAAGAGAAGACACGTCGGAAGCACAACAGAGAGCGATAGCGAAGGATGCATTAGATGCGGATGTTGCAGCATTCGAGAGAGAAGTAGCCATGTCAGTGCCTAGACCATTCTCCACTCGGAGTTTTAGCGATTATGGGGCAGATTCGCGCGGATTCTTTAATGGGCCGGGTGGGGTGGAAGTAGATCCTGGCACATGGTCTAGCCTTTTAGGCTTTGGACTGATGGGGAGACCGGCTATAAGCTATCGTGCAGATATGTGCCGCCCATGGGGAGCTATTGTTACGAGGTGTCAAAGCTCGGTTCAACCTCCTGTAGGGTCGCCTGATGATGCTCCTTACATTGTAGAATTGCCTGATGATTCAAACTCACCTGACAATGGACCTGTAGGAAATATGTCCCCACCTGACTCTAAAGCGAAACCCACCTAAAAAATTTCAAGCATGAAGTTTTTTAGGTGAGAGAGGGGGTAGCCAATCTGAATCCACCTTGGGTGTATGCGTAAAAGCATCTAAGAGAATAGATTTTTTGGCAGGATCATGGTATCCGGTCTGGAGATTATTTTCAGGTGTCAGTAAGCGCTGGGTTCTTAAAAAATCTTCAAACTGTTTTGCAAACGCTGGCTCTAGCTTTAGGTCGCACTTTTTGGCGCGCTCGGGGTCAGCTTTAGTTAAAACAACGCATAAAAAAGACTGAAAATATGAGGTTGTTTGATATTTTTCACGAGCAGCTATCAGAAAGATTTTCCATAGTGATGCGTGATCAACCGAACTTTCTTCTTCAGATACCATAAAAACCACCCTTTCTATATCGTCAGATGCCTAAGACCTAAAAATAGAGTGTCTCAGGTTTTTGTGAAAAAAGCAATTCCCCTACGATAGGCCTTGATCATTAAGAGACATGGGGTTTAGGTGCCGCTGTGATTCCTAATTTTGCTTCAATTTTCTTTTCTAATAATCCACGAGAAAAACCTACAAAAATACCTGGTTTGAGCTGTTTTGTGACTGCTGAAAAAGGTTGGTTTTGCAAGGAGCTCATTGCAGCGTCAGGTGTTTGATTGTCTATAAATTTGCATAATGCTGCCTCTGCCCGGTCTACTTTTTGATGGCGTTTAAA
The DNA here is from genome assembly GCA_023266435.1 of Legionellales bacterium. Lineage (GTDB taxonomy): Bacteria > Pseudomonadota > Gammaproteobacteria > Berkiellales > Berkiellaceae > JAHFQF01. Next base: position 1,368 of record JAHFQF010000230.1, read on the forward strand.
AAGGAAATTAAATGCCTTTCTTAAAAATCCAGGCAAAGGTGATAATTGTTTGTCTGCCCAGCGATACTGCCATGTTGCTTTCTGGGTAGCAATATAATCATTTAAAACTTCTATCATAATACCATTAAAATTGGTCGCCTGTGGTTCTACCGATGGCTGAGCATGCTGTGCGATTGGTTCAGGGTGGGTTGCTGCTGGTCGGGCAGGCTGGGTTGCCGGTATGGCTGCTCTTTCAGGTAGCCTATTCATTTCCAGAAGCTCTGTTGCTGTTAATCTATTACCCATGATTTGTTTAAAACGTTGAATATACACTGCATGTTCATTAGGTAATAATGCTTTTAAAACACCCTGTAAAAAACTGACAGAAGGTTTTTCATGCCAGACCCACATATTTGGTGGTGGGAGGACATGTAACATTTCTTGGGCGGCAGACAATCGCTGATTCGCTGGTAGCAGATAGAGTAGGCCAATCAAGCATTCTGCGCTGGGGGTTTCTGGAAATTCACGCTTTAAAACTTTTTGCACGACTTTCCGCCATTCGATGTCGCGTGTTTTGGCTGTGAGGTCTTCGATGGCCTGTTGTTGTTCTTTAGGGGGTAACTCTGCAACAGCAGTTAATAAGGCTACAATTGACCAGGGTGTTTTGCAATCAGCCAGCTCTGCAGTACCCAAGTTAAAAGTGTGCTTTAGGAATGCTAGATGAGCAGTAGCAGGTAGCAAGGCCATGGTATCTAAGAAAAACTGAGGCTCAGTCCAAATCAAGACATCTGCATGTTTTTTAGCAAATGCCACCTTCTCTTTTTCCGTTTTCAAGCGAGAAAGCTTTGCCACATAGAGATGTGCCGCCTGAACCCGTCTGAAATCATTAGGGCCTGCTTTAGGCAGATCAGTGGGTTGTGGCTGTGTATTAAAGTCAATGTTGACAAAATGTGTCTTGATTGCAGTTGCAATAGATAAAATATTAGTAGGTATCTCAACAGGGCTTTGGACGTCACCCCATAGCAATTGCTGGGCTTGTGCTGCTGTCATTGCTTGCGCTTGCGCTATTTCTGCAGCTGTGAGCGGAGTATGCTGAATAAAATGTACTATAAATTCTTGATATTGAGCGGGTTCTAATGCCAACAGGACTTTGATTAAAAACTCAAGTGTAGGCTTTTTATATAAAACAACCTCATAGTTACAAACAGTCAGGAGATTTTTAGCGAAAGCTAATCTCGCTTGCGTATTTTCAATACAATGTAATGCACCGATGAGATATTCAGGTGAGGGTGAGGGCAAGGTAAGCGTTGCTCCTCTAGACAAAGTTTCCCATCCTTTACCATCCAAATATTGGTGATTCAGGGCTGCACTTAAATTGTCTTTAAAGGTTTTGGCATCTGTTTCTGATAAGAAATAAACTGCTTCAGCGAGAAAAATAATGCTCCAGAAATTTTCAACAGATTTGAGTTCTCTTTTTGCAGAAGGCAGATTAAATACCTGGGTAGCAAAAAATATTCTTTGATCTTGAGGTAAGCGCTTTAATGTTTCTAAAAAAAAGTGCCCGTCCGACCAAATAAACAACTCTGCATACGTTAGGCTTAAGGCGGCCCTGTCTTCTATAGGGGTGCCATCTAAAGTGGCTAGTAAAAGCTCACAGCCTTTTTTTCGGATTAAACTTAAAAACGCACCACCCCAAGTGTTTTGTTCAGCGGCAAATGGGATAGCCAAAAACACCATGATTTCCTC
>JAHFQF010000062.1 GCA_023266435.1 Legionellales bacterium
ACATTGAAGTGTATTATAATCGTAAGCGTCTTCATTCAACTCTCGGCTATCTCAGCCCAGAGGCTTTTGAGGCAAAATCTGTAGCTTAGTAACCTGTCCGCTTTTTCGGGGCAGGATCACTTCAAAAGCTTATCCTATTAGATGATTATAAGAGCGTGTTGAAAGAGATTGCAAAAGCGCATTCTGTTTCTTTTGAGTCTGTTACAGATTTCTTGAAGATGGCCCAAGAGTGTGAAACAAAAATCAGTGCTGTCTTTCATATTGATGACGCAGGGAAACTTATACTTTCCCCTGAAGCAGGCAGCAATACAATCAATAAGCTATTAAATGCTTTTAAAGACGCCACTCAGGGTGATCTTTTAGAGAGCATTGCTAGTGCAAAAGGCAAGGATGCTTCCTTTAGTCTTCAAAGTCAAATCACTAAAGTCAATGGGATTTATGACACTCTTCGAGATACTTTTCAGCCTGACAAGACAACAGGAAAATTGATTTTCTCGGAAAATATAAATCAAGAAGAAGCAGCCGCTGTAATGAAAAATATTTTACAGTCGGCTGATAAAGCGGAAATTGTGTATCAAATTTTGCCACATTATTTCGAATCAAAAGCGGAACAAGTGAGTGCTTTAAAACAAATCAATCAATTGATTCATCTTGAATCCAGTGACTCGTCTGAGTCTATGAAGATGCAGAGCACTGACGAGTCTCCTTTGGTGAGACTCTTCTCTATTTTGACTGAAGACTCAGAGGCCAGAGAGATTTTTGCTAATAAAGCAGTGGAGATAGCTAATAAGGATTATGGTGCTACGATCTCTATCCATCTGCAATCCAATACAACAAAAAACACAGGCCCTCTGTTGATGGCAGCCATAGAGGAAGTACTTAAATCGCCAGGTTTTGTAGACAAACATGTTGATCTGGTAAAAGACTTCATGGGGGCAATGGCTTCTGGATCAGTCATTTCTGTAGATGCCAGTGCTTTAAAAGGTGTTATCGATAGTTTCCAGACTGCTTTGGCTAAGTCAGGCTCTGATGCGCAGGCAAACTTATTTAATGGATTGTATGGCGCTGAAACAATCATGGATAAAGATTTAGGCAAACTGTTTTTGGGAGAATATCAGAAGTTCTCTGTTTCATCATCCGCAAAAGAATTAGCTGACATCTTATCAAATCAGGTGGCACAAGTTGAAGACTCTCGGATGGATTTTGTTAAATCCTTGGCGTCTCAAATTTTCACAGTTAGCGAAGATGGGAGTGTCAAATTATCAGACACTCTGGATGCAAGCACAATTCAGAGTGTGAAAAATTTAGGTGATACAGAGATGCTGTTTTTTAAACAGGCCATGCAGGCGCAAGGGGTGGAATTCAATCCTGATAAGCTCTTGAGTTATTACGAAAATATCGTCAGTCATGTCAATGTATTGTTTCCAGCAGGGAGCGAAGGCGCTCTAGATTTGTCTAGCATGGATCTTAACTTGGCTGCGATTCGATCGATTCATGATTATCAAAGCATTGCGCCAGATGCTTTAAATGAAATTTTATACTCAAGAAAAATAGATGCTTCCGAGCTTGATACAATTAATCAAATTGTGAAACTAGAAGATGTCTTTAGAGAGAGATTTGATGAATTGTTTGAGGTGCATAATGGAAATCCTATTTTAAAGGTGGGCGCCGAAGAGGATGTGGCCTCAGAAAGTTTCTTCATGGACTTGAAGTCCAATATGTCTAACATGGAGGATCTATTAGAAAAAATAGATGCAACACCAGGGTTATTGCAGTCAATGGCTAAAGCAGTAGGCGTTGAAAATGTTGATGTGCTTTTGAATAGTATAAAGCCAGGGGGCGAGGATAATTTTGCTCGACTAATGAGTGAAATTACTGACAGCACTCTGATGACGGCTATTTTTATTCAGACGGCTTATGAAAACCGAAGCGATGTGAAGAATATTTTTACACAATTTATTACCAAGCTGACAGATGCTGATTCTGCAGATCTGAAATTTCTTGTGGATGAAAAAGCGGAGTTAAGAAACATAAGTAATTGGCTGGAAAAATATCAAGAAGTTTATGCGCATAAAGAGTCCGATCCTACTTGGGTTGGAATTTTAAAAGGTGATTTTACCGGGCTTGCTGACGCGTTTAACAAACAGACTATTCAGTCAATTTTTGAAACCTATAGTCAAAATGAATCGATTCAGAGCGCAGTGAAGCAGATTGCACCTGAGATCAATCCCTTAATGTTAGATTTGTTCATTGAAAACAGGGTGATACAAGACAGCTTTATTAATAACTTTCAAAGCGGCATTCAGAAAATGCAAGCAGTGTTGGATATACCAAACTTCGAAGTCGACACGAAAGACATACCAATTTACGGTCTAAGTAATGATGAATCCATGCTGGTACACTTAAAGAATGCAATGCCAGCATATGAGACGGAAGGAACGAAACCTTATATTTCTGAAGAAGATCCCGTTGCTTCTCAATATGAAGCACTGATGATGGCTATAGAAGTAGATGAGGATTTATCTCAACTGTACAAAGACGCATTCTCAGAGTCAAAGCAAGAGGTAGAGAGCGACTTGTCTATCAATGAACAAGGTTTGTATGACATTGCTGGAAAAGAAAAAATCACTTTAGATTTTCATACCAAATCGAGTGAGGCAGGATATGAGAATTCTTTCGGAATTTATTATGCTGATAAAGATGGCAACCCACTAACTGGGAAAATTTTATATGCCAATGTTAAAGCAGGTGATGATGTTGATGCAGCTGATGCAGCTGATAGTGTGATTGATTTGAAAGACGCGCCTGAGGGGGCTGTTTCTTTAGGGTATTTTATTATTCCTAATGGAGGCGCAAATGAGGATTTGTTAGATAATTCCGCGGTGGAATTTAAAAAAGAGACTGAGACTGAGACTGAGACTGAGACTGAGACTTGGAGTATATGGATTGGCGATAAGAAGCTTCAGAGTGCTGCGGAAGGACAGGCTCTCTATTCGGATACTCATTTAAACAGTGATGGCATGTCTCATGTAAATGTCGATGGTAATATGTTAAGCTGGGAAGATCTGATTGGTGGTGGAGATCAGAATTACAAGGATGTCATAATTTCTGTTGATGCCAAGGCCTCTGTTGTGCAGATGAATGATCCAACCACTGTGTTTTTAGAGAAATTGGCAAGCTTATCAGAAGGAGATGCGGGATTTGAGGCAGCCCAGCAATGGATCATGGACTTCCGCAGCATGTTAATGGACCCTGTTTCTAGACAGGAGTATATGGACGCTATGGCCGGCCCAGATGCTGCACCGGTTACCCTGGATACCTTGTCGCAAGTGGTGGCAGATGGATCAGATACAGGAGACTTGGCCTTCTTAGCACAAGAGTTCATTCAAGATTTACTGTTGCAGTCAGGCTCTCAGATGCCATCTGAAATGGGCAGTGCGTCGACATTTGCAGGCGCTACGATGGATACTACGTTTGCCCAGATTTTACCTGGATCTGACAGTACGTCGATACTTTCAGATCCTACGATGGATACTACGTTTGCCCAGATTTCACCTGGAGCCGACAGTACGGCGACATTTTCAGAAGCCATAATGGATACTACGCTGACCCAGGTTTTACCTGAAACTGGCAGTGCATCGACATTTGCAGGTGCTACGATGGATACTACTGCCCAGATTTTACCTGGATCTGACAGTACATCTACATTTTTAGACGATATGATGTCTCCTCCGTTTAATCAGACTCCCTCTGAGCCTGTCAATACCTGGACATCTTCAGAAGCTATGATGGCACCTTCACTCATGAGTAATCAAGATCAGTCGCAAGCTTTTGCTGCAGATGATGAACAATTTAACGCGGCTCAAGAGTTATTTAAGGAGCTATTTACTGGTGGAGCTGACAGCTCATTTGCTGCTCAGGTTCAAACGGTGCTATCTGTGCAGTTAGATACTACCCATGAATTGAAAGAGGTGAATGGCTTCCTCGATAAGCTCATTGATTTTAGAGCTGAGCATCAAACAGAGACTGTGAAGTATGATACAGATGCTATCTTAGAGAAATTAAATCACATTACTAACCCTACAGACACAACAGGTCAGTCTGCATCTGGTACAGAGGAACTGGACCTCTCCATGTATATCACCGTACCTGTGCCTCCTACTACTTCTGCATCAGAGGAAAGGGATGCATCAACAGGTGGAGTAATTTAGGTCGCTATAATGTACTACTAAGTTGCTGGCCTCTGTTTTGCATTATTACTACTACTAACGCATAACTGAAGTAGTAAGAGTAATGCAAAACGTTCCCATTCAGGACCTCAATACACCCTTGATCCCTAATTTGGGGGTAAATCTAGGGCGATCTAATGAAAATCAGGGTGATTTTTCAGACCTATTGCAAGGCAGTATTGAGAGATCTGAGCAACCCAAAGGGAGTTTAGTGCCTGAGAAACGGCAAGATTCCACCTCTGGGGCAAGGGAAGCGGCAAGGGACACCCACCCAAAAGAAAATATAAAAGAGGACGCTCACGTTTCTAAAAAGGACACTCACCCTCACTCAACAGAGGACACAGCAGAGGACACCCAGGTTTCGAAAAGGGGGACTCATCCAGCAGAAGACAACCAAGTTGCGAAAAAGGATGTGAAAAAGGACAACCACCTTAAAGAAGCCGATCAAGGTCAAACAGATATACAACTTAAACAATTGGTTGAAAATAAGCGCGATAAACATCTCTCTGATCAATTGATGACGCAGACCAATATGTCCGATCAGAAAATTGATGCTAAAGATACCGCTAATACAGTGCTCAACGATCTATTACAACCATTAACAGCAGCAAAAGCACTGCAAATTAATCCAGAAAAGGAACAAACTTCTGACAAGCAAGCCAATGTAGATCAGGCCAACCCAATAGATCCCATGATCGCATTAGGCCTCATGAATCAACTACCAGAAAAAATAGATAACAGAACGGAAGCACTCAAAACCGATCAGGCTGATACCATAGATGGGTTACAACTCCAAGCAGGTGCGGATAACAAAGCCACACACCTAGAACAAGCCATGCTGGAAAAACTGCAAGCTTTAGTCGGTCAACAAAAAGGGCTTGAGCTGGCCAATGCCTTAGAAAATCAACCAGCCTTGGAACCCTTTAAAGAGCAATTTGCCAAAGTAGATAACTTGAAGTCGTTTAATCAGCTCGTTGACGGGTTATCCGACAGTGGAAATAAAAACGTACAACAAGCGCTACAAAGTATTTTAGGGGCTCAGAAAGTCCAAGATAGCGGAGCATTAGTCGGCACGACTTATAAATTCGATATGCAGGGTAAGATTTCACAACAAGTGAATGATAAAATTATCTGGATGACTCAACAGGACATTAAGCAAGCGCGCCTAGTATTAGATCCAGCAAATCTTGGTAACATTGATATTCATATCTCAATACACAAAAATGAAGCCACCGTGCATTTTCTTTCTAATAATCACTTGGTCAAAGATGCCCTTCAGGCCAACATGCATCAGTTGAGCGCACAAATGGCGCAAGATGGCTTAACTTTGATGCAATCTAATGTGCAAATGCAGCAGCAAGGCCGACAAGCATTTGGCTACGAGGGTAATACACATTCACCTGTCCTATCAGAGGGCATTGAAGAATCAGTAGGTCCTGCGCGCACCTCGGGCCCACAGGATGGCATGCTGCATCTGTATGTCTAATAAGCGCAGTTCGACGTTTTTAAATAAGATAAGGCCTGTCTTTTTCTGGCAGGTCAACGGATAGCCCACCTTGCTTTACTCAAAAACATCGTACCCGGGTATGGATCTCTTGCAAACCTCTAATAAAACGGCTAGTTGCAATGTCAAAATCCAGTCATGCGCCGGATTTTGAATTTCCAAGCCATTGAAAAATAACAAAAATCCCTCCTGGCACCCTACTTGCATCATCAAAATTCAGTGAGTCTGGCAACAGAGATTATATATGGCTGGTGAAGACAAAAAAAATCGACTATTGATTGGGGTCATAGCCCTGTTAGTTGTTTTAGTACTGCTTCTAGGGGGCGGTATAGGTTATATCGCATTAAAAAAAGAGGCAGTCGTTACTCCAGCAGCTGTTGCGGCGCCTGCAAAGGCGGATACTGCAAGCGCAACTGCGCCAAATGCAGACGCTACTCAAAAAGAAATCAATACCCTGGCAGCAGTTGATCCAGAATATTCCGATCAACCTCCTTTATTTTATCAAATCAAACCTGATTTTTTGATTAATCTTGCCAATGAAAAACAAGGCCGATACTTACAAGTACAGGTGCAAATTTCTAGCCGTAACCCAAATATGATGGCGAGTTTTGAAACATATTCGCCATTAATTAAGCACGAACTCATAGAGCTCTTTACTCGAAAAAATTTCAATGAATTAAGCTCCGAACAAGGCAAAGAGCATCTCAGAAAAGAAGCATTATTAGTGATTAGAAAAATCATCAAAAAGGAGACAGGAAAAGTTGGTGTAGAGGATGTTTTGTTTACCAGCTTTTTGATGCAATAACATGGAAAATCAGGTGTTGAGCCAAGATGAAATTGATGCGCTGTTAGGCGACTCCGATCAGGCGCTAGGCATGTTCTCTGATGGAGAAGTGCATTCCTATGATTTTAATGCGCAAGACAAAGTTATTCGCAGTCGCATGCCATCCTTGGAAATGATTTGCGAAAGACTGGTGCGCAGCTTGCGCATCAGCTTTTTTAATATTTATAGAAAAACACCCGAGGTTTCTTTTGCAGGCATTGAGTTATTAAAGTATATCGATTATGTGCATACGCTGTATGTGCCGACCAGCCTTAACTTAGTTAAAATAAAACCTTTGCGCGGCACTTCTTTAGTAACATTAGATTCAAAACTGGTCTTTGTCTTAGTTGAAAATTACTTTGGTGGAACCGGTCGTTTTCATGCGAAAATTGAAGGAAGGGATTTTACAAATACTGAGTTGAAATTAATTCAGAAGATCACAAAGGCTATTTTTTCTGACTTAAAAAACGCCTGGAAGCCTGTGATGGAGGTAGAGTTCGATCAGCAAGGGCATGAAGTGAACCCTAGTATGGCGAATATTGTTGCACCCAGTGAGATTGTGATTATTTGTAAATTTGACGTGGAAATGAATAACCAAGGCGGTCAGATTCATTTGACTATGCCATATTCCATGATTGAACCCATTAAAGAGTTGCTGACTTCACACATTCAGGCAGAGCAAGATAAGCAAGATGAACGTTGGGTCAAATCTCTACGCAAAGAAGTCTTCCAGTCTTTAGTTGAAGTCAGCCTGCAGTTTGCTAAAAAAGAAATCACCTTGAGAGACTTGAGCGAGCTTAAAAAAGGCGACATCATTGAGTTGGATATTCCAGAAAAACTTACTTTGTCCGCAGCAGGCGTTCCTCTTTTTCTGTGTAAATTTGGAAACCATGATGGAAAGTATGCAGTGAAAATCATTAATAATTGTCACGATAATGGAGACTATGTATGAACAATCTGGATGCTGAAAAGGCAGAATTAGAGCATTTGGACTCCGAGGGTGGGCAAGTCATTGAAAATTATGATTTGATTATGAATATACCCGTCATGATGTCCATTGAGGTTGGAAAAACAAAGATTTCTATTAAAGATCTCTTAGGCTTAAATCAAGGATCGATTGTAGAGTTAGACAGATTGGCCGGTGAGCCAATGGATGTTTTGGTCAATGGTACCTTGGTGGCTCATGGTGAGGTGGTGGTTGTAAACGAAAAATTTGGTATTCGTTTAACCGACATCATCAGTCAACAAGAAAGACTTGAAAAAACACAGGCGTAGCAAACATGGATATGTCCTTACCTATTATACAAGCAATCTCTGGCTTGATTTTCATTACGGGCCTAATCGTTTTTCTGGCCTGGAGTTTAAAAAAAATACAACATTGCATGCCGAACCATGCTGGTTTAAAAGTCATCGGAGGCCTTGCTTTAGGGCAGAAAGAAAAGGCTGTTCTCATTGAGGTTGACAACAAATGGTTACTTTTAGGCGTCACTGCAAATAAAATCACTAAATTACATGAAATGGAAAAACAGAGTCAGTCGGTTTGTATGATGAAAAAAGAATCCTCAAATTTCTCAGGGATTTTAAAAAACATGGTTAAGAAATCATGAAATCAAGCAATGTTTTCCTGTTGGGCTTTCTGTTTTTATTTTGTGAGCCGGCTTTGGCACAAGATTTGGGATTGCATGCGATTACTTTTTCAAAAGCTCCAGACGGCAGTCAGCAGTATGCTGTGAGCCTTCAAATTCTAGCAGTCATGACTGGTATTACTTTGTTACCAGCGTTATTGTTAATGATGACTTCTTTTACTCGCATTGTTGTTGTGTTGTCTATTTTAAGACAAGCTTTGGGTATGCCGCAAACACCCAGCAATCAGATTTTAATTGGTTTGTCTCTGTTTCTTAGTTTGTTTATCATGTCCCCCACGTTAAATGGCATCTATCAAGAAGCCGTGACTCCTTATATGAATGAGAAAATGGACGGTCAAGTGGCTTTAAACAAAGCGAATGTTTATATCAAAACATTCATGCTCAAGCAAACCAGAGAAAGTGATTTGACGACTTTTTCAAAAATAGCCAAACAACCTTATACAGAAGAAGTGGATAAAGTGGCATTGACTACTTTGATTCCTGCATTCGTAACGAGCGAATTAAAAACTGCTTTTCAAATCGGATTTTTATTGTTTTTACCTTTTTTGATTATTGATTTAGTGGTGGCCAGCGTGCTCATGTCCATGGGTATGATGATGCTTTCACCGATGATTATCTCTTTACCTTTTAAATTAATGCTCTTTGTATTGGTCGATGGATGGAATCTCATCATGGGAACTTTAACAGCGAGCTTTGGAGTCTGATATGACACCTGATGTCATTGTGGATTTGTTTGGTCATGCGGTATTTTTGATGATCCTGATGCTTTGTGTGATCATCGTGCCGGGATTGTGTGTTGGGCTTTGTATTAGCATTTTTCAAGCGGTCACGCAGATTAACGAACAAACTTTGAGCTTTATACCTAGATTGTTGATTACGTTATTGGTATTGGTGTTGGCTGGTCCGTGGCTGATGAATTTGCTCATTGATTATACGGAAACATTATTTTTAGACATTCCTTTATTGATAGGTTAGAAAATGATCACAGTCAGCTTTTCTACCATCCAGCACGAAATGGCGGTCATATTGCTGCCTATGATTCGTGTATCAGGAATGTTTTTAAGCATGCCATTATTGGGCGCTAAATACGTGCCGACGCTCATCAAATTAGGCTTGATAGTGACTATTTCACTCGCATTGTCACAGACTGCAAGCGTACCGATCGCTTTTGAGTTATTCAGTATTCAGGGTATTTTGGCTGTTGTTACTCAGCTTTTAATTGGGATTTTACTGGGTTTTGTGTTTCAGCTCATTATGCAGTCTTTTATCATTGCAGCGCAACTTATTGCTATGGAAATGGGCTTGGGTTTTGCTTCAATGGTGGATCCTAACAATGGGGTGAGCGTTCCTATCATCTCGCAATTATATATTCTATTCTTCTCTTTGTTGTTTTTAAGCATGAATGGTCATTTGTATTTGATTGAAATGCTAGACGCGTCCTTTCAGCATTTTCCAGTCACGGAATCTCCGCTGGCTTTATTGGGATTAGACAAGCTACCTGCGCTAGGTGCGGTGATGTTTCTGAATAGCATTAAAATTGCACTGCCTGCTTTGGTTTGTTTATTAATCATCAATCTTGCTTTAGGCATAATGACCAAAGCAGCGCCTCAATTAAACATTTTTTCAATCGGGTTCCCCATCACCATGCTCTTCGGTATGGTGATTATTTGGCTTAGTATTTTATACATATTGCCTTTGTTTGATGATATTGTTAGAGAAGGCTTTGAAAGTTTTGACTTGCTCGTGAGTCAGGAGGTGTCGTATGGATGATGCCAAAGAGAACTCACAGGAAAAAACAGAACAAGCGACAGAGCGACGTTTAAAAGAGCTGCGTGATCAGGGTACCGTCTCTAGATCTCGTGAGCTTAATAACATGGTTGGTCTTTTTGGCGGAGTGGTTTTCTTCTATTTTTTTGGGGACAATGTCTTTTCTCAGTTGGTCGATGTTTTTAGGGATAATCTTCAATTAGAAAGAAAACAGATTTTTGACCAATCTTTTTTGTTTTCACAGCTTCAGTCAATGTCGTTGAGCTTTTTTTACGTGTTATTGCCATTATTTGTTTTATTGATTATCTCTGCCTTTTTCGGTAATTTGTTGATTGGCGGATGGTTGTTTTCTTTCAAAATAATTTCTCCTAAGATGGATCGAATTAACCCCATTTCAGGGTTTCAGAGAATTTTTTCTATCAGAAGTTTAAATGAGCTGGTTAAGTCTTTATTAAAGTTTTCTTTGATCTGCGTGTTCACTGTATTTTGTTTTTCCATTTTCCAAAACGATTTAATCCGTTTTTTGGAGATGGATACCACGGATGCTATTTTTAAAAGCTTTCACTTGCTCTGGATGGCCGCTGTTGTTCTTGTAATCCCAATGATTGTGGTTGCCATGATTGATGTGCCATTTCAGGTGTGGGAGCATGCGAAAAACTCAAAAATGTCTAAGTCTGAATTAAAAGAAGAATATAAAGAAACAGAAGGTAAGCCTGAGATTAAACAGAAGATCAGACAGTTGCAGCAACGCTTGGCTCGAAGTCGAATGATGGCGGATGTCCCTAAAGCAGATGTCATTATTACCAACCCCGATCACTATTCTATTGCGTTGAAATACAATAAAAAAGAAATGGACGCGCCTATTTTGCTTGCTAAAGGGATGGATTTAGTTGCGGAAAAAATCAGAGAGGTAGCCAAGGAAAATAAAATCCCATTGGTTTCGGCTCCGCCCTTGGCTCGTGCACTGTATTATAGCGTAGATATTGGCGGGGAGATTCCTCGTGGTTTATACGTGGCTGTGGCGCAAGTTTTAGCTTATATCCATCAGTTAAACTTATATTTCAGAGGGCAGTCTCAGAAACCTGTATTGCCTAAAGATTGGGATATTCCTGAGGAATTAAGAAGATAATCTTATGAATGACATGATGAGCACACCAAATATTGCAAACAAACCGAATTGGATGGCGGGTAATTTGGGTATGCCTATCATCATAGTAATGTTGCTGGCAATGATTATATTGCCATTGCCTCCTATTTTGTTGGATTTATTGTTTACTTTTAACATTGCATTTTCATTATTAATTTTATTGGTCAGCGTTTACACAACCAGGCCACTTGAATTCGCTGTATTTCCTATGATTTTGTTATTGTCGACTTTGTTAAGATTGTCTTTAAATATTGCTTCTACTCGGGTGGTTTTGTTACATGGACACAACGGAACAGATGCTGCAGG
>JAHFQF010000063.1 GCA_023266435.1 Legionellales bacterium
TTAGTGTGGACGTGACCAAAGGCACCTATATTCGCTGTTTGGCGGAGTCTATCGGTGAAAGATTAGGGTGTGGGGCACACATCACGGCATTAAGGCGTGATCGAGTTGGGGGCTGGTTACTTTCCGAGTCTTACGACTTGGAGACAGTCTTAACTTGGGATTACCAGCAATTACAGCAGCATTTACTCCCCATCACTAAGATGATAGAAAGCTATCCGACTTTCAGTGTGAACCAGGCCATACTGACTGCTCTAAAAGCCGGCAAGAAATTTCAAAGTGTGGAGCATCAGCAAGGCTGGTATCAATTACAAGACACCGATGCTAATGTCATTCACGGCTTAGTCCATATCTCCGATCAAGGCTTTGTGAAAGATAGGAAATTCATCGAGATTTGACGCATATCCCCTTTCTTTTTTGCCAGTAAAAGCCGCACTTTTTCGGCACGTCTCCCCCCATTTGGCTGAATTGGTTATGAAATCTATGAAAATATGGTAGAATAAACCGCCTTTTGGCATTTTTTATATGTTGAATAACTAAAAGAGGAACACTATGTCAATTACTAAAGAAGCTACGGCCCAGATTGTTGGTCAGTTCCAGCGCTCTGCAGGCGACACCGGTTCAGTAGAGGTACAGGTGGCTTTGTTGACACATCGAATCACTAATTTAACCACGCACTTGCAGTCTTTTAAAAAAGACAAACATACGCGCCGTGGTTTATTAAATTTGGTCAGTCGGCGTCGCCATTTGTTGGTCTATTTAAAGAGAACAGAGCCGACTCGTTACCAACAATTAATTAAAGCTTTAGACTTAAGAAGCTAAAATCCATGCTCCGCACCTGTCATGTCATGCATGCCAACCTTTCCCCTGCAAGGGGAGAGGCATGTGCGGAAAATCAAACAATCAATTGGGCAAAATATAGCTCTAAACCATCGTATTTAACAGAGTGAGGAACGGTCTTTGAACGCGTGTATTAAATCATTTCAATATGGACGTCATCAGTTAACCATCGAAACCGGAGTCATTGCTCGTCAAGCGACCGGTGCTGTCATGGTAGACATGGATGGCACCACAGTATTAGTGACTGTAGTAGGACTCAAAGCAGCTGGCAAAGGGCAAGATTTCTTCCCACTTACAGTGCATTATCAAGAACGTATGTATGCTGCGGGTAAAATTCCTGGTGGCTTTATTAAGAGAGAAGGGCGTCCTTCAGAAAACGAAACGCTAGTATCACGCTTAATCGATCGTCCTATTCGTCCCTTGTTCCCAGAAGGATTCATGAATGAAGTACAAATTCTTGCAACAGTGATGTCACATAATCCAGATGTAAATCCAGATATCCCTGCTTTAATTGGCGCGAGCGCTGCATTGGCGATTTCTGGGATTCCCTTTGAGGGACCTGTAGGTGCCGCAAGAGTGGGTTATATAGACGGAGAGTTTGTATTAAATCCTAGTCAAAAAGAACTAGAGCGCTCAGCGCTAGATTTAGTAGTTGCTGGTACAGATTCCTCTATTTTGATGGTTGAATCTGAAGCGAAGCTATTGAGTGAAGAAACCATGCTAGAAGCGGTGATGTTTGGTCATCGTCACATGAGTGTCGCTATCGAAGCCATTAAAGCCATTCAAGCAGAAGCAGGTAAACCACGTTGGGATTGGGCTCCTCAGCCTGAGAACTTGGATTTGGTCCAAGGACTGCGTGACCGCTTTGAAACGAAGATTGCCAGTGCTTATAACATTTCTGAAAAAGCAGCTAGACAAAATGCAATTAAAGTGTTGCGTGAAGAAGCAGTGGCACAATTTATGTCTCCAGCCGATGTGGTCGGGCCTGTTGTGAGTGACAGAGATGTGATATCCGTTTTTGAATCATTAGAAAGCAAAATTGTACGCACGCGGATTCTGGACGGTGAATTAAGAATTGATGGACGTGATACCGAAACTGTTCGTCCTATCAGCACAGCCGTTGGTTTATTGCCTCGTACACACGGTTCTGCTTTATTTACACGGGGTGAAACACAGGCTATCGTTGTTGCTACCATTGGCTCAGGTCGAGATGCACAAATCTTGGATCAAGTGGGCGGTGAGAGCAAAGATCACTTCATGCTGCATTATAACTTCCCCCCTTTCTGTGTTGGTGAAACAGGCATGGTAGGTAGCCCTAAACGTCGTGAAATTGGTCATGGTCGTTTGGCGAAACGTGGTGTAAGCGCAGTATTACCAGATGAAAATGAGTTTCCTTATGTGATTCGTGTGGTTTCTGAAATCACTGAGTCTAACGGCTCTAGCTCAATGGCAAGCGTGTGCGGCTCTTCCTTGGCTTTGATGGATGCCGGTGTGCCCATTAAAGCGCCTGTTGCAGGTATTGCTATGGGGCTTGTGAAAGAAGGCGATAGATTCGCAGTGTTGACTGATATTCTGGGTGATGAAGATCACTTGGGAGACATGGACTTTAAAGTGGCAGGTACTGAAACTGGCGTTACTGCTTTACAGATGGATATCAAGATTAATGGTATTACGCGAGATATCATGCAAGTTGCGCTTCAACAAGCGAAAGCTGGCCGTTTGCATATTCTCAATATCATGAAGCAAACGATCTCTACGCCTAGAACTGAATTGTCACCTCACGCACCTCGCATGATCCATTTCATGATTAATCCCGATAAAATTCGTGATGTGATCGGAAAAGGTGGTGCGACTATTCGTAAATTGACAGAAACTTCGGGAGCAAGCATTGAAATCAGCGATGAAGGCCGAGTCAGCATCGTTGCAACAGATGGGGAAGCTGCTCAGTATGTTCAGGATCAAATCAAAGCACTGACTACAGACATCAGTATTGGTCAAGTTTACAAAGGACCTGTCACGCGTATTGCTGACTTCGGTATTTTTGTAGGATTGCAGCCAGGTAAAGATGGTCTGGTACATATTTCTCAAATCGCAGAAGAGCGTGTTGAAAACTTGAGTGAACGTTATAACGTCGGTGATGTTGTGATGGTGAAAGTACTGGATATCGATCGCCAAGGTCGTATTAAGTTAAGTATCAAGGCATTACAAGTAGCTGAAGCAGCGAGCAGCACTGGAGTCACAGAAGAAACAACCGTATCGAGCGTGGGCGAAGAAGAATAAATTTTCGCATATAGCTAGTAAGAAAAAGCCCGCTTAGCGGGCTTTTTTATTAGAATTAAAACTGCAGTGGTTTTTTCCAGCGACCACTTAAGTAGCGCATATAAAACGAGATGGCCATTAAGAGTGTGTAAACTGCTGTGAGTAGCATGGGTAATGTTGGTGAAGCTTGCCAAATGACAATAAAAAAGTAACTGGGTACCACACAATAAAACCAAGATCCCATAATTTCCATGACCATAATGAAGCGAGTATCTCCACCGGCGGTGAAGAGTCCAGCAAGGGTCCAAGTCAGTGTATCAAAAATCAAACAGAACCAGAGCCAACGGAAGGAAACCAGCGTGGCTTGATACACTGCCTCAAAATCAATCGAGCTGGGTAGTTCATTTAAAAAAGTCAAAATGATGAAATCAGGAAATACAAATAAAGGGATAAACGAGATGAGTGCATACAAAGCAATTAATTCTACTGAAGCAGACAAGACTTTATGAATTTGATGGTCTTGTTGTGCGCCCAAATAGTTGGAAGCGATGGCAGTCATGCCTTTTTGGATACCATCTGTAATAAAATATAATAAGATCCAAATACTTTGACAAATTGCCATTACTGTCATATGGACATCACTGGTTTTAGCCAGTAGATGTACAAGAAATGCCCAGGCTGAAAAAGCAACCAAATGACCAATACCACTGGGGGCGCCTAATTTAAGACAGCGTATAAAAGTCTCTGCACAAAAATAAATACGATGACTTTGATATAGTCGTTTGCTGTTGGGACTTAAGAAACCAATCAGCAAAACTACCGCGATGAATGATTGACCCACTCCTGATGCGATAGCAGAGCCTTCGCTACCCATGCCTTCGAACCAACCTTTTACGCCAAAAACTAGTAAGATATTGAGGCCTAAATTGATGAGATTGCCTAGTACCATGATGAGCGTAATGAATTTAACTTTACCTAGCCCAATATAAAAACCCATGAGTGCGATGACTGCAGAGAAGACCGGACCAAATAAACACAACCATTTAAAATATGGTTGTGCTTCGGCATAAAACTCATTGGGAATCAGCCAGGGAGCACCAAATAGCCCAATAGGCCAAAATACCAACGCAGTGAGTGCACTGAAGATCAGCATTTGCCAAACAGGCTCACTGATTTTTGCATATTGCTTTGCACCGTTATATTGTCCTACAAACACTTCTGACATAGCTGCAATGGCAAATGCGGCAAATTCAAAAATATTAAAAATGACATTGGCGCTGACACACCCATTTAATGCGTCAGTAGAATAATGCGCAAGCACTAGCCGATCTAAAAAAAGCATTAAGGTGCCCGACAGAGCGGCAAACATGAGTGGGATGCTGATATAAGAAAACTCTTTAAGACTGCCTGGTGTATAGGGTGTCAAACGAGGGGGGTACAGAGTGCTGAGCTTAGGCACAGAGGCGGACATAATTGAAAACCGTCTTGATTATTTTTGAATAACTAATAAAGAATTATAGCTAATTATTTTACTACAGGCGCATCACTGAAGGTTACCTGAAAATAGAAACAGTATTCAAGGTGGGGGGGATCCTGAACGAGATGAGGGATCTCATTCACATTGGGAAGATCTCTCATTTTACTCGGAATGACAAACAAGAATGATTTTCAGCCTGAGCATAGCACACTACTCTCCTTTTCCTGGAGAGTAGTGTGTTGCGTTGAATGAGGGCGAGGGTAACGTACTGTTATTTTACAAAAGGTGGTAATTTTTTAGCAGCTAAGTGATTTTCCAGGCTTACATAGATGGGTAAGCCATCTTGATACGGAGGATAGGCTTCCCCTGTAATCAAAGGTTGCAAGTAAGCACGACAGTCTTCCGTGATTCCAAAACCATCGGCTCGAATAAATTCAGGCGGTAGTTTCTTCTCCACATTGGCAACATCACTCAAAGGTACTTTGCCGATTTCCCATCGATAGGGTTTAGCAGACTTGCGCACAATGATAGGCATCATGGCATTGTCACCAGCAACAGCCATCTCTACAGCTGCTTGACCAAGCGCATACGCGTGATCTAAATCAGTTTGAGACGCAATGTGTCGAGCGGAACGTTGCAAATAATCTGCCACAGCCCAGTGGTATTTAAAGCCTAATTTGCTTTTTACCAATTGAGCAATCACCGGTGCCACACCGCCTAGCTGCGTGTGACCAAAAGCATCTTTTAAACCAGCATCGGCTAAAAACTGTCCTTGTTCATTTTTGACACCTTCAGAGACAACGATGGTACAAAAACCTTGTTTCTCGACACTTTCTTTCACTTTGTTTAAAAAGCGTGCTTCATTGAAAGCAACTTCAGGAAACAAAATCACATGAGGGGCATCATTGGCGTGAGTTTGTGCAAGACCACCTGCTGCTGCAATCCAACCTGCGTGGCGGCCCATGACCTCTAAAATGAATACTTTAGTAGAGGTTTTTGCCATAGAAGCAACGTCTAGGCTGGCTTCTTTGGTAGAAACAGCAACGTATTTGGCAACCGATCCAAAGCCAGGGCAGTTGTCTGTAAAGGGTAGATCATTATCTACGGTTTTAGGAATGCCGATACAAATCAGGGGATAGCCCATGGTGTGGCTTAATAAAGAGACTTTGTGTGCGGTGTCTTGAGAGTCGTTACCACCATTGTAAAAAAAGTAACCGATATCATGTGCCGCAAATACATCGACTAGACGTTTATATTCGGCTTTATTTTCTTCTAAGCTCTTGAGTTTATAACGACAAGAACCAAAAGCGCCTGCTGGCGTGTTGAGCAAAGCGGCAATATTCTCAACGGGCTCTCTGCTAGTATCGATGAGATCTTCGTTTAAAGCACCTAAAATGCCATTCAGCCCCGCATAGACTTTACCGATCTGTCCTGGGTATTTTTTAGCTGTTTGAATAACTCCGCAAGCGGATGCATTGATAACGGAAGTGACTCCGCCAGATTGGGCATAAAAAGCGTTTTTTGCAATCATATTTAGTGCTACTCTATTCGGGTTTAAAAACGGTATACTATACCCCAAAATTACGCTAAATCATAATATTTTAGTTGATAAACTAATTAAGGTTTTTATGTCGGTGTTTAAAACAGTGATCGGTGTAAGCTTTTTGCAAAAAAACCCGAGCGAATTGCCATACTCCTATCATTGGCTGGGCATGTTCGCCTTAATTAACATTTTATTTTACGTTGTCGTCAGTAAAGCCCTACCACAAGCGCATATGGAGTGGCTATTTTTGGGGCATCTGTTTATTCAATTGTTACTTTTTTTTGGCTTACTGAAGTACCATCGTTTGAGTCATCGCTGGTTGAAGTTTTTTATGGCAATCTTATCCAGCCGCCTCGTCGTTTTAGTAGTCACATTTTTACTGGGCTGGTTGCTACAATTCTCCCCTCAAGGCTTTGTTTTACTATTTGGCTGCTCAGCAATATGGTTTGTTTTAACATTAGGGCATATTGTGCGCTGCACGTTAGATACTAGCTTATCTAAAGGCATTTTGTGGGCAATCTTAGTAGATATCATTAGTAATGTTTTAATTTCTCCTTTTTTAAAAGACAGTTTTGCACTCTTAGGGGCAACATAGCATGCATGTTCATTTATTGGGAATCGGCGGCACATTGATGGGCAGCTTGGCACTACTTGCCAAGGAGATGGGACATAGTGTGTCTGGGTGCGATATGAAACTATATCCGCCTATGTCTGATCAGTTGGCTTCAGCAGAAATTACCGTGATAGAAGGCTACGATCCGACTTGCTTAAAACAATTGGCACCGGATTGCGTGATTGTAGGTAACGCCATTTCACGTGGTAACCCGGTATTAGAGGCAGTATTGGCACAAAACTTATTTTATACCAGTGCGCCTGCTTGGATGTCCGAACATCTACTGCAAGATCGCTTGGTGTTGGCTTTCGCAGGTACTCATGGAAAGACCACTACCACCAGCATGGCGGCTTGGATTTTAGAGCAAGCTGGACGTACCCCAGGGTTTCTTATCGGTGGTGTACCTAATAATTGGGGGCACTCTTCTCAACTAGGTAAGAGCCCTTATTTCGTGATTGAAGCGGATGAATATGACACTGCATTTTTTGATAAGCGTCCTAAATTTATGCATTATCATCCACATATTTTTACGATCTTGAATGCAGAGTTTGACCATGCGGATATTTATCCCGATTTGGCGTCGATTTTACAACAGTTTCATTATGGGGTGCGTTTAGTCCCGCCACAAGGCACAATCATTCACAATCTGGATTGTCCTAACAGTAAAATTATTTTGGAAAAAGGCTGCTGGAGTCAGAAAGTTGGAGTCGGGTTGCATGCGGGGGATTGGCACGCACAAGACATCAGCCCGGCCTTTGATGCCTTTACTGTGTATCAAGGTACACAAGCCATTGGCAAGGTGCAGTGGGATTTATTTGGGCAACATAACGTAAGCAATGCGTTGGCAGCCATTGCTGCTTGCTGTCAGGTTGGCGTACCTCCTCGTTTTGCAGTAGAAGCATTGAGTAGCTTTTCTGGTGTGAAAAGACGCATGACCTTGATTGGAAACTATCGGGGCACCCAGTTGTTTGAAGATTTTGCCCATCACCCCACGGCCATTGCAACGACACTCGCTGGCGTAAAAGCAAAAAACCCACAGACGCGTCTTGTAGCGGCAGTGGATTTTCGTTCAAACACCATGAAAGCTGGTAAACATTCTTTGGCAGATTTATATGCGTCTTTTTCGGCAGCCGATGAAATACATATTTATCAACATCCTAATTTAGCGTGGGATGTGGGTGCATTAATGGCCAAACAACCAGATAAGATTCGCTGTTTTACCGATACGCGCGCTTTTTCAGAGCAGCTTGCCAAAGATCAGACAGTGCGCAACATTGTACTTTGCTCCAATGGCAGTTTTGAGGGGCTTTCTGCGCAATTGGCAACTGCTTTGTCACAAGCAGAGCAACATGATGCGGCCTAATCTATTGCAGCAACCGCAGCAGGTTGTGAAGCGAGCATGAGTATGCAATCTGTGATTTTAGCGATGACTGGTGCCTCTGGCTCACCGTATTTTTTGCGCTTACTAGAATGCTGCTTGCAGCAAGGTATCCAGGTACATTTGTTGATTTCTAAAGCAGGGTTGCTGGTCTTAAATGAAGAAACAGACTTAAAAGTACCAGCACAACCGCTGAAACAAGCACAGTACTTTAGCGAGTTGTTTCACACCAATCCTGCAAAGCTGGCTGCTTACGGCGAGCAACAATGGACCTCTCCTTTAGCCAGTGGCAGTCATCAGGTTGAGGCCATGGTTGTGTGCCCTTGTACTACGGGGGCTCTGGGTGCGATTGCTAATGGGTTATCTGATAATTTACTCGAGCGTGCTGCAGACGTGATGATCAAAGAACATAAAAAACTCATCTTAGCCGTGCGAGAAATGCCTTTATCGGCCATTCATTTAGGACATATGTATCGTTTAGCACAGTTGGGTGTTGTGATCATGCCACCGAATCCAGGGTTTTATTTCAAGCCTCAAACCTTAGAAGATATTGTGGATTTTGTGGTAGCACGCATATTAGATCATTTAAAGATAACGCATACGCTCAGTCAGCGTTGGGGAGAAGAAAATTTATGACCGAATTAGACAAAAAATCCAAACAGGTAAAAACTGCGATCACACCAACCCGAGCAGAGAATTTTCCTGAATGGTATCAAAATGTTATCAAAGCAGCTGATTTGGCTGAAAATGCACCTGTACGTGGTTGTATGATCATTAAACCGTATGGTTATGCGATTTGGGAAAATATTCAAAAGCAATTTGATGTGTTAATTAAAGCAGAGGCGGTAAAAAATGCCTATTTCCCTTTATTAATCCCTTTAAGTTTTATTGCAAAAGAGGCGGAGCATATTGATGGCTTTGCAAAAGAGTGCGCCGTGGTTACACACCATCGCTTGGCTAAAAATGCCAAAGGGGAGCTAGCGCCTGATCCGGACTCTGAATTGGCAGAGCCGATGATTATTCGGCCGACTTCAGAAACGATCATTGGTGAAGCCTTTTCAAAGTGGGTGCAATCTTATCGGGATTTACCCTTAAAAATTAATCAATGGGCAAATGTCATGCGTTGGGAAATGCGACCCCGTATTTTCTTACGCACTTCCGAATTTTTGTGGCAAGAAGGACACAATGTGTTTGCCACGGATGAAGAAGCGGATCAAGATGCGCGTCGCATGCTCGAAGTCTATCGTGGATTTTTAGAAAATTATTTGGCCATACCTGTGATTCCGGGATGTAAGACACCAGAAGAACGTTTTCCGGGTGCGATAGAGACTTATACAGTAGAAGCGTTGATGCAAGATGGTAAAGCCTTACAAAGTGCGACTTCACATCATCTGGGTCAAACGTTTGCAAAATCTGCCAATATTCAATTTTTAGATAAAGATGGCACACAAAAAATGGCCTGGACTACCTCTTGGGGAATGTCGACACGGACGATCGGTGGTCTAATCATGGCGCACTCGGATGATGATGGATTAATTTGCCCCCCTAAAGTTGCGCCTTATCAAGTGGGTATTTTGCCTATTGTGCATCAAGAGTCAGACAAAGAAAAAGTCATGGCAGCTTGTCAGGTCATTCAACAGCAATTACAAGCGCAGGGTGTGTCCGTAGACATTGATCAAAGTGAGCAGCGTACTGGGGATAAGATGTGGGGCGCTATCAAGAAAGGTGTGCCTGTGCGTTTAGAAGTCGGTGCACGTGAGCTCGCGGAAGATAAAGTCACCTATACTCGTAGAGACTTAGGTAAAGACAGCAAAAAAACGGTAAGTACACAAGAATTTATTCAAACAGTGCCTGCCGTGCTCAATGATATCCAGCATCAGTTGCTTGAAAAGGCCAGAGTGCGCACCAATGCCATGATCCATGAAGTACAATCTTTAAAAGCAATGAAAGAGTTTTTTGCATCAGACACTGTGGGTGCTGTGAAGGTGGACTATGCGTTGGTGAAAAATTCAGCAGAATTTGAAGCAATTAGCAAAGCGTTTGCATTGTCTGCTCGTTGCTTGCCATTTGCTGACGCAGGTAAAAAAGTCATTATTGGTAAGGCATATTAAGCTTTTTTAGAAGTAAAGTAACAGCTCAGCCCGGGCTGGGCTGAAAGTGAAAGGGTTGAGCTGTTACGACCGCGTATAATAAAATGACCTAGGCTTTGAGTTTCAGGGAGGTTTAGATGCTTCTGAGTCGTATTATTTCACTACTTCCCCTGCAGCTTGCTTGTCTGCATGATAGGAAGATCGTACAAAAGGGCCGCTCGCAACATTTAAAAAGCCTAACTCTTTGGCTACATTACCCAAGTGTGCAAACTGTTCTGGAGTCACATAACGCGTGACTGGGATGTGAAATTTACTGGGTTGTAAGTATTGTCCCAAAGTAATCCACTCACAATCATGGGCACGCAAATCCTTTAGAACCTCGATAATTTCCTCATCTGTTTCACCCAAGCCTAACATCAAACCAGATTTGGTTGGGATATGAGGGTGGCGCGCTTTGAATTGGCGAATTAACTCTAAAGACCAATGATAATCAGAGCCAGGGCGGGCTTGTTTATACAATCTAGGCACGGTCTCAAGGTTGTGATTAAACACATCGGGTAAAGCGACAGCCAAATTATCCAATGCTTTTTCCATGCGTCCACGGAAATCAGGCACCAGCGTTTCAATTTCAATAGTAGGATTTTTTTGTCGGACTGCTTGGATGCAAGCTGCAAAGTGGCTTGCACCGCCATCTAATAGATCGTCTCGATCGACAGAGGTAATGACCACATAACGTAGTTTCATGGTCTGGATGGCGTCTGCCAAATGTGTAGGCTCTTCTTGATCCAGAGGTTTGGGTTTGCCGTGAGCAACATCACAAAAAGTGCAGCGGCGCGTACACACATCACCCATGATCATAAAAGTTGCTGTGCCTTTAGCGAAACATTCGCTCAAGTTAGGGCAAGATGCTTCCTCACACACAGTGACTAATTTATGTTCTCGCAATAGGCCTTTGAGTTGACTGACAGCCGCGACATTAGAGGCCTTGATGCGGATCCAGTCAGGCTTAGGCAAGGGTTTTTCTAAGGGAACGATTTTGATGGGTACGCGAGCCATTTTTGCTTCAACGCGTTGCTTTTTGGAGAGAACTTCATTACTCAAAGAGATAGTCTCCTACAGAGGTTCGTATACAAAACGTTGGTCGTAATTTAAGGCAGGTAACAGCAAATT
>JAHFQF010000231.1 GCA_023266435.1 Legionellales bacterium
GCAAGGCACAGTAAAGGGCATGGTTGCTGTGCAACCGATCTCATTGGAACAAGCACCTCAGTATGGTGTGGTGGCGATAGCTGATCCAATTGCACCACTTGCTAAGTTATTAGGGATTGTGGAAAAACCTCAGCCTAGCCAAGCCCCCTCTCGTTATGGGGTGGTTGGGCGCTATATTTTGCCTCCTGAAATTTGGGATGTGCTGGAAAATCTCAAACCGGGTCGCGGATCAGAATTACAATTAACAGATGCCATTGCTGTACTGTTAGAGCAATACCCTATGGGTGCTTTTGCTTTTGAAGGTAAACGGTATGACTGCGGTTCAAAATTAGGCTACTTGATGGCCACCGTAGAGTACGGTTTGCAACATGAAGAAACCAAACAGCAATTTTCAGACTACCTGAATCAGCTGGGCAAGGTCACGCGACGCGTAGAAGAACCAGCCTAACGCCTGTTCGGAGTTGTTGTAAGCGCTCATGTGATATCCAGAGGTGGTCCCCCCGCACGCCTACCTTCGCATCTTTGCTACTTCCCTCGCAAAAGCCGCTCAGAGTTTATCAAAGCCCCTTTCCCACAAACTCCGTGGGGGGGGATGTGGGGCGAAGGCCGAGTGAGGGCGGCTGGGCTGCATGCTCGGTCACGCAAAGATCCTCGGGTCCTTTGATATCCAGAAGTGACCCGCAGCCCACCTTCAAGGCTCCTCAAAAGGGGCACCCCTGCTAAGCACGTCATCCTGAGCGCCCCTTTTTGCGCGAAGGATCTCCTGGCCGTGGCACCGTAACCGTTCTTGGAACGCTTAAAAAAACTCCGAACAGGAGTTTCTAAGAAACGCTTACCTAAAAATTGGCCTTAATTGATCAAACAGGTTAGGTGTATTGGGTGCAGCCATGGCCACACGTTGTCTCTCTAGTGCATAGAGTTGTGGAGTAAGCGCATTAATCATACGCAGGGCAGTATTCAAGTCATCCGTCTCTTGTCCTGGACGCGCCGCAGGGAGGACTTCTGGTTCAAGGGCTTTAATTGTTTGGATATCTGTGTGGACAAAAGCTTTGATTTGATTAATGGCTTTCCCTGTTGTGTGATCGAGCAATGGCGTGGATAAATGGCTCACGTGGATAATATGAGGATTGACCAGTTTATCTCCCAATGTATTCATGGTTTCTTTGCTAACAATCATGCGATGAGATAATAAAAAATTAACCTGCGCATCAATAGTTTGAATAGCACCAGAGAGGTCTTTAATATTGAAAGGGGTAGAGTCTTTCAGGCGTTGATATTTTAAATTTTCTAGCTTGAATTTCAGTTGCAGTAGCTTCTCAATTAGCACAAGATTTTGAGATAAAATTTCCTCATAAAGACCTGCGCCACGATGCACATTATTGTCCTCTAACAGGCCCTGTTTACGTTCTTTTTCAGTTGGTTGTACGATAAAGGCCAATTTTAACTCAGGGGGTAGTTTTTGAAACTCTTTGAGCTGGTTATGATTCCATCCACTAAATCTGAGCAGCCACGTAATACGTTGAGAGCACAACCAAAAATATCCTTTAAGTGGCAACAGCAAAGGCATTGCCAGGAGCGCTAACCAACGATTTTTGGGTACTAAGCTTTGGTATTTACTTTCTAAATAGGCAGCCATGAGTGCTGCATGAGATTTAAATGACCGATCTGAAATGAGCTTCACTGGGTGATCTTGTTGATGTAGTTCATAAGCAAGTGCGGTAGCTGCTGGACCGCCGTTACAATGACCATAGATGGTTAATTGATCATAAGTAGTCAGGCCTTTTTCAATTAATGTCTTGACCACAGCCTTTCCATCGATGATTAAATCTTTATACCCTTTCGCTGCTTTGATTGAGCGCATAGAAATATTTCGATTATTAATTACCACGACATTACACTGAGCATTCACCGCTAAATCTGTAAAATATTTAATACCTGATGCAAAGTTAACCGATCTGCCTGGATACACGAGCAGGGTTGGCATGGGTTTTTTTTCTGGATTTGGATGTCTGATTTCTAGGGTTTCAATGTGCAGAAAGTCTTTATTCATCACGTGTGATTCTTGAATGATGAGTCCTTGAGTTTTAATGGCTGCTTCTACTTGAGGAACGTATTTGTCTTTCAAGTTTTTTTGGGTCATTGCTCGACTTTTACCTGTTCCCAGCACCAAATCACCGATACGTTTTCTGAACCAACCAGCAGATTGACTTAAAAATCTTAGTCTAACAAAAGCGTGCAGTCTTTCTGCGATCTGAAATAGCCAATCTGTCCAGGATGCGTGCTTTTTGTATTGAGCGTCAAAATGTTGATGGTCTTGATTTTGGAAGAGATTTAAAATCAGGGAAAATTTTTCGTGTAAACGCGTTTGGATTTGACGATTATAATATTTTTCTAAAAACGGATAAGGATATCGTCTTAATCTCTGTTGCGCATTGACGAGTTGGGTTTCTATGTTTCTTAAATAATAGCGACCTTGCTCTATGATCTTTAACCAGTCTTTGTTCAATGGATCGCCAGGGACTTTCTGTTGGTAAGTTTCTAAATAGGCAGGCAATTTGCCCATGGCATAATAATTACCAAGGACCGCGCTGACCCCCATCAAAATAATGGCTTTTTTTAAGTAGTCATGATTAGAATTTTGTTCATAGCCAGCATACCATTGTTTAGCATACTCTAAAAAAATTTGATGAGCATTTTCGGAGGGGATAGCTAATTGCTCTAAAAATTCCTGGAGATTATCAATTTTCACCCCAGCAGGAATCAAGGCAGTAATAAAAGCACCTTCAATGGAAATAGAGGTATTCGGGATGGTAATTGGGGAAGAGGGATCTCCTGCAGACATCGTAATACACTCCAAAAAAAATATAGTTAGTCTACTACAATCTGTGGCGTGATTCAATAACCCCAGTTCGGAGGTAAGCGTTCAAATATACCCAAGACGCGAAGGTGGGCTGCGAGGCACTTTTGGATATCACTGCAACGCTTACCTTTAAGGCGCTCGTCGTAATAATACGAGCGTAGCGCCTGTGCTGCCTTGGCTGACTGGTGCTTCACAGAACGCCAGGACCAA
>JAHFQF010000232.1 GCA_023266435.1 Legionellales bacterium
TTTAATTTAATAGATAAGCTCTGAACTTAAACTATGTATTATTTTTGTACTTTATTTGATCAGCAATACCTTTCTCGAGGTCTTGCATTGTATCACTCCTTAAATAGGCATTTGAAGAGTGACTTTCATCTCTTCGTCGTAGCCTTTGATGACTTGGCACTTCAAGTATTGCGGCAGTATCAGCTGCAGCATTTGACAGTTATTCCCTTGAATGAGTTTGAAGATGAAGCTTTGAGGATCGCAAAATTAACTCGTAGTGCAGGTGAGTATTGTTGGACTTGTACACCGAGTATCATTCGCTATGTATTATTAACTTATCAACTGCCACATTGCACGTATCTAGATGCGGATGTATATTTTTTCAATAATCCGGCACCTTATATTGAAACTCAACGTACTTTTGATGTCTCTATTACACCGCATCGCTATACAAAAGAGTACGATAAAACAGAAAGTGTGGGCACCTATTGTGTGCAATTTTTAACCTTTTATCGCACACAAAATGCATTAAATATTTTAAATTGGTGGCGAAATGCCTGCATCGAGTGGTGTTACGATCGATTTGAGCCAGGACGTTTTGGCGATCAAAAATACTTAGAAGATTGGCCGTCTCGTTTTCCTGGCATTTATGTCATAGAGGATTTTGGGGTGGGTGCAGCACCATGGAATATCCAACAGGCGACGCCAGCTGGAGATGAAAATGCGCTACAATTACAGTTTGATAATCATCAATACCCATTAGTCTTTTATCATTTTCATGGTGTGCGATTAGGCCCCAAACTCGGTCGCTTTGATTTGGGTGAGTATAAATTAGCACCCTGGGTGATTGAAAAAATATACAAACCTTATGTCTTAGAACTGCAAAAAATTGAGCATGAAATCAGTACTTGCTTTTCGCAGTATCAATATCACAATGAGTGGCCTACTATGTCTTATTTACGCTCTGTGATAAAGCGGTGTTTAAGATATTACAGAGGGACAAGTAATTGTATCAATTTCAATAACGTCGTGGTTTAGATATATCGCAATATGACTATTGTGGATAGTATTCCGAAAAAGTCGTGACTAAACCGGAATTGTATCCGAAATAGTCATATTCTCATCTAAAATCTATTGGGTGCTGTTGCACGGTAAAAGTTGACAAAGCCTGCTAATCAATCGGCCTGATTGGTCAAAGGACCTCCTGAAACAGGCTTGTGTTTTGGGGTAAAGATACCTAAAACAACCTTGTGTTTTGGGATTTTTCAATTATACTTGAATGAGGATGGAATGATAGGCGGATGATATGTTACCTCTGTATCGGCTTGAGTTGGGTTATTTAAATGAATGGATCGCTCGGGCGCATAGAAAACCACTCGTGATCCGAGGGGCCAGGCAAGTAGGAAAATCTACGTTGGTGCGCCTATTTGCCAAAGAACAGCAGCTTGACCTAATAGAGCTTGATTTTGAACAAAAACCTGAGAATGCTGATTTATTTAATAGCAAAGATCCAACTATTATTCTTGCACTACTCAGTGTCAAGCTAGGGAAAGATATTGATCCTAAACGCACTCTATTGTTTTTAGATGAAATTCAAAAAACACCGAGTATTATAGCCTGTTTACGTTATTTTTATGAACAAATGCCCACGTTGCCTGTGATTTGCGCAGGTTCTTTATTAGACTTGGCGCTCGCAGACATTAATTTTTCTATACCTGTGGGGAGAATTGACTATTTATATCTGGGGCCGATGAGTTTTCAGGCTTTTTTGCTAGCGTTTGGAAAAAAACAATTATTAGATTTTATTAAAAATTACAAATTATCCGACATATTACCGCTTTCACTGCATCAGAGTTTATTAGATTTACTTAAAATATATTACATTGTAGGTGGGCTGCCCGAATCGGTGGCACGATATGTTGCCACAAGCAGTTTTATTGAGTCAGAACGCACCAAACAAGCATTGCTGCAAGCTTATCAAGAAGATTTTTCTAAATACGCTTCTCGATCTAGACAGCAGCATATGCGGCTCTTATTTCATAAAATTCCTAGAATGTTAGGAGAGAAATTCAAATATAGCAATGTTAGCCGTGAGGAAAAATCGACC
The DNA here is from genome assembly GCA_023266435.1 of Legionellales bacterium. GTDB lineage: Bacteria > Pseudomonadota > Gammaproteobacteria > Berkiellales > Berkiellaceae > JAHFQF01. The sequence goes on from JAHFQF010000232.1 coordinate 2,087, forward strand.
ACTATCAAAGAGGCATTGGATAGTCTCTCCTTAGCAAGAATCATCACGCAGGTTAATCATACTGATGCCAATGGCTTGCCATTAGGTGCAGAGGTTAATGAAAAATATTTCAAAATTTATTTCTTAGACGTGGGATTAGGAAGCTCAGTCTTAGATTTAAATATTCTCAGTTTTCCTATCGATCAAGATTTAGTGCTAGTGAACTCTGGAAAAATTTCTGAGCAATTTATTGCGCAACATCTGTTACATTTTCGTAGTTTAAATGAATCTCCAGCTTTGTATTATTGGCACAGAGAGGTGAGGTCAGCTTCCGCAGAGATTGACTTTGTAGTTGCTTTTGGTGGGAAAGTGATCCCAATTGAGGTCAAGGCGGGCACTAGTGGCTCATTAAAATCGTTACATTATTTTTTAAGAGACAAGGATTTAAACTGGGGGGTCAGATTTTGTAGTCAAAGACCAAGTGTTTCAAGTGAACAAGTGACTTTGTCAACAGGAGAGTGCAGATCGTACCAATTGCTTTCTTTGCCCTTATACTTGGTGGAAGAACTAGCGCGCTTTCTATCTGAAGTGATGATTTAGTACAATCAGTAAAACATCCAAATGAGTGCTTTGCCATCTAACACCGCAACTATGTCTTATTTAGATTCTATGGTAAAGTACTTTTTAAGAATAGGGAAGATAGCGATAATCGCATTCGCTTGGTATGCTAAAAGGGTTGTATGGCAGAAGTAATGGAATTGCCCAGCTTTCAGGATGAGCGTGGAGTACTGACCGTGCTTGAGCGTGTTTTGCCTTTTGAGATTAAAAGGCTTTATTGGTTAACGCATCTCGCTCAAACACCCCGAGGATGTCATCGTCATATTCAATCCGAACAAGCGCTGATTTGTTTACAAGGTGGATTACGCGTTTATGTCCAAACCCCTGTCGAAGATCAAACTTTTTCCTTAACT
>JAHFQF010000064.1 GCA_023266435.1 Legionellales bacterium
TAAACAGGTATTTTGGAGTGTCTTGGGGATATATTGAGCATAGGCTGATTAGTTTGACAAGCGATATCCTGAATCCTACGTTTGAGAGAGGTAATATTCATTAAAAGTAGATCATCATGGGTCAAGAGGGTCAAAATCCAGGAATCCTAAAGAAAAACAGCACAGTTCAGGCAGCTACAGTTGCGCCAGATGCATCAGTTGGGCCAGATACACCGAGTGTCATTTCTACACGGAAACACGTCTCCTTCAGTGCGGAAAAGCCGACAGCTCAGGATGCAATGCATGAGCGTGTGGAGCCAGTAGACAGAATTTTTGATAATTTAAAAGTGTTAATCGACTCAAAACCTTGGGAAAGACAAAAAGGGGAGCTGGATCAAAAGAACGCTGACCAGGCGACGCTCTATGCGGCACGCTTTGCAGGGTTACAGCATCTAGGCGCTGGCAAGTTTACAATCGATCCACAAGGGTCTATTAGCAAGTTAAATTCAGAGGAATTAGCAGATCTGCAAAGCAAATGCCAAAATCACAAGGCTGGCTTAGATCGAGCATTATGGAAAGATATGACTACTTTAATCCAAAAAGAGATTGCCTGGAGACACGTTGCAGAGCAAGTAGGTGGTGAAAGTTTTCGAATCGATCCTCAGGGGCTCATAAGCAGGTTAACTGCTGAGGAGTTACAAACTCTTAAAATCGAATGCCAAGCGCATCAGGGAAAACCAGATGAGGAACCGTGGCGCGATGTTAACACGCTGGTTCAAGCAGAGATTGCTCAGAGAGAGGTTATAGAGCGGCAGGCGCTTAAAAAGCAGCAGCAGTACAATGAAGGTCCAGCAACAGTATTGCCGCGAACAAGTGCTCATGATGGCAGGTCTCGTTCAAGCTTAGTGCCAATGGACCCTTCTTGCTTCAAACCCGAGCAAGCCGATGTGAGTAGGCCAGCAATTACTGCCGCTAAAGATATATCATCAATACGAGCATCTCAGTCTTCCCTAGGTAGCATTCCTGAAGAAGAAGAGGACGATGACAAGACGCCGCCTTCTCCAACAGCAGGGCGTCCTAGAAAATGACCACTCTTACGCTTAAGACAGACAACAAGCATTTTTGAGGTTAGCAATTGTATCGAGAGCCGATGCCTCGGGCGTATATCTATGGTTGCCTGTTGTAGCACCAGCGGCAATCATTCTTTCATCAAACAGAGGGTTATATCCAATGGAGGGCCTGATTAATCGATCACTGGCTGCGCATTTATCCGCATGCTCTAACAGTATTGAGAGTATTCGGTTGACGTCAATGTTATTACCTGCGTCACTACTTGCATCACTGCTCGCTTCACTACTTGCTTCACTGTCTAGATCACTGTCGTTTTCGGGACCTACGCCTATGCCTAGCCCTTTAAATAGGATAATTTTTAAAATCTCAATTATCCATAGTCGATCAGCGAGTACCATTTGATTAGTTTGGATACCTCTAAGATACCTAAGCACTTCCTGAACGTACTCTAAATGTTCGAAAGAGCTCAGTGAGGTTACAATAACAGCGTGTAACTGAGACAGCTGCTCGGATGACAGAGGTCCAGATTGATCGGCAGGAATGATACTCTTTATAGCCGCAATTATTCGAGAAAATACAGGGTGGATGTTATCTAGATAGCAATTGATTTTATGGTCATTGATTGACTTAATAAAGGGAAGACAAGCAAGCATTGTCGCATTGTCAGCATCAGATAATCCTGGTAATACCTCGTAGTGAATTTCACCGGCAGCATCTCTGGTCATAGAAAGCTTCGCAGTATAGTCTTGCTTGAAAACTGGTTTGTTGGGAGATAGCCGCTCAAACGCTAGTTCAAAGGTGCCCGTAATGACTTCTTTGTCTGCATGGACGCGAAGAGTTACAACAAGAGAAACTTGATTTTCAGGTGTAAAATGCCTGTTAGTTGTATTAGAAAAATGCCAGCTGGCAGTAATTTCACCTGAGCTCTCTGGCGAATCATTCGTTAAATCGGGATCTGGAGAACCATCTGGAGGCGCAACGGTATACCAGTCTTCATCCAAACTAAGTGTTTCTGAATTCGGTGCAGCAGCAGACATTACTTCTTCTCCTATTAAGTATGAATGATCTTATTTTAAGCATGCACCTTTTCGTCTTCTGTTGGACAGCGATGTGTAATCTGAGCTTCACCTGTCTCGGATACCGTCTCAATTTTGACGGGAAAGCCCCACAAGGTATAGACATGCTTGATAACTTCATCAGTCTCTTTTGATAATGGTCTACGGCTATTCTGCATATAACGTAACGTTAAGCTGCGATCGCCGCGTCTGTCTACGTTATAGACTTGAATATCAGGATCCATGTTGCCAATGTTGTATTGCTCAGAGAGCTTTTGGCGTACAGCATGGTAACCATCTTCATCGTGAATATTACTGATAATTAAATTATCTTCTTTGTCATCATCCCGTAACACAAAGAGCTTCATGTCACGAATGACTTTAGGAGATAGAAACTGGGCAATAAAACTTTCATCTTTAAAGTTACGCATCGCAAAGTCTAAAGTCTCTACCCAATTACTGCCAGCGATGTCTGGGAACCAACGCTTGTCTTCCTCGGTGGGGTTTTCAGACATGCGTCGTAAATCCATCATCATATTAAAGCCTAGGGTATAGGGATTAATGCCATTGTAATACGGGCTATCAAAGGGAGCCTGTTGAACCACGCTGGTATGATTATGTAAAAACTCCAGCATGAACTTGTCATTGATGAGGCCTTCATCGTACAGATCGTGGATGAGGGTATAATGCCAAAAAGTAGCCCAGCCTTCGTTCATGACTTTGGTTTGACGTTGTGGATAAAAATACTGCGCCATTTTGCGGACAATGCGTACGAGTTCACGCTGCCAGGGCTCTAAGAGCGGGGCATTTTTTTCAATGAAATATAAAATGTTTTCATGCGGGTGCTCTGGAAAACGATCGGCATCGGCTGTCTGCGCCTCTTTCTTTTTAGAAGGAATCGTACGCCAGAGTTCATTAATTTGAGATTGTAAATATTCTGCTCGATTGGCTTGGCGCAGTTTTTCCTCTTGTAGGGACAGTTGAGGAGGGCGCTTATAGCGATCGACACCATGTGTCATCAGCGCATGGCAAGCATCTAAGGTATGCTCTACCTCATCGAGACCATAGCGCTCTTCACATTCTGCGACGTAGTGTTTGGCAAACAATAAATAATCAATGATAGAGTCTGGTGAGGTCCAGGTCTTAAACAAATAATTATTTTTAAAAAATGAATTATGGCCATAACAAGCATGCGCAATCACCAGTGCTTGCATGGTTAAGGAGTTTTCCTCCATCAGATAGGCAATACAAGGATTAGAATTGATGACTAGCTCGTAGGCTAATCCCATGTGGCCGCGTTTGTAATTTTTTTCTACATTCAGAAATTGTTTACCAAAGGACCAATGGTTATAGCCAAGCGGCATGCCAACAGAAGAGTACGCATCCATCATCTGTTCGGCAGAGATGATTTCAATTTGGTTAGGATACGTGTCTAAATTGTATTTTGCGGCGATGCGTGCAATTTCTGCGTCATAACGCTCTAGCAGTTCATAAGTCCATTCCGAAGAATCTGAGATGAGTTTATCAGCCTGCATGAAGTGTCACCCTAACCTGTAGTTGTAGTAGCATTGTTTTGTCGCTTAAATAGTTCGCGAAAGACTGGATAAATGTCCTCCATGTCCTCAATGTGTTGCAGCGCAAAGTCTGGGCAATTATTTTTTACAGTGAGGTATGCTTCCCACAAGCTTTGGTGATGGCGTGGCAAAATCTCTACATACGCAAAATATTGCACGTAGGGCATGATGTCATGCATCAGCAAATCTCTGCAGCGTGGCGAGTCGTTATTCCAGTTGTCTCCGTCGGAAGCCTGGGCTGCATAAATGTTCCAATCTGAAGTAGGGTAGCGCTCTAAAATAATGTCCCGAGTCAACTCAAGCGCACTAGAGACCACAGTACCACCGGTTTCTCGACTATAAAAGAACTCTTGCTCGTCGACTTCTTTAGCAGAGGTGTGATGTCGAATAAACACCACTTCGACGTTTTCGTAAGAACGACTTAAAAATAAATACAATAAAATGAAGAAGCGTTTAGCAATGTCCTTTTTTTGTTCATCCATGGAGCCTGACACATCCATGATACAAAACATGACAGCTTGGGTCGTAGGGGTGGGGCGCTTCACTCGGTTATTGTAACGTAAATCAAAAGGATCAATAAAAGGAATAGTATGTATCCGGGTTTTCAGGCGTTTAATTTCTTGCTCTAAGGCTAAGATATCAGGATGATTTTCTGGTAAGGCTGCTTTAAGCGCTTCTAACTGATCTTCCAGCTCTTTGATTTTGGACCTATAGGGAGCCTTGAGTGCAATACGCCGCCCCAAAGCACCTCGCATGGACCGCACAATATTAATATTTGTGGGGACGCCTTCATTTGAAAAACCCGCGCGCATCATTTTATAGGCAGCAACTTGCGCCATTTGTTTTTTGACTAAATTAGGTAATGCCAAGTCTTCAAAAAATAAATCCAGAAACTCCTCACGGGAGATCTCAAACCCAAAGTCATCTGAGCCTTCACCCGCATCACTGGCTTGGCTACCTTGTCCTTTACCCCCACCTTGATCAGGGCGTTTGACTTGATCGCCGGAAATAAAATCTTTATTACCAGATAAGATGACATCACGAGCACCACCTTGACCAAAATGAAAGTTAGGTTCAGAGATGTCTTTGGTAGGAATGCGGATGTTTTCGCCTGTTTCATCGATGTTTTTGATGCTGCGATCCGAGATAGCATGTCGGACCGCCTCTTTAATTTGCTTTTTAAACCGTCGAATAAAGCGTTGCCGGTTTACTGCACTTTTATGGCGACCATTGGGTCGCCTATCAACAAATCGTGACATGTGATTAGCCTACTATGATGATTTTCTGACCCTTAGATACCATTCACAGAGTAAACGTACTTGTTTTTGGGTATAGCCTTTATCCACCATTCTGTCGACAAATTCTTGATGTTTACGTTGATCTTCTATAGAGGACTTGGTGTTAAATGAAATCACAGGGAGCAAGTCTTCTGTATTAGAAAACATTTTCTTCTCAATCACGACGCGTAGTTTTTCGTAAGAGGTCCATCTGGGGTTTTTACCCTGATGGTGTGCTCTGGCGCGCAATACGAAGTTCACGATTTCGTTACGGAAGTCCTTGGGATTAGAAATACCTGCTGGTTTCTCAATCTTTTCGCATTCGTCATTGAGTGAACGTCTGTCCAAGATTTCTCCAGTGTCCGGATCGCGATACTCTTGATCTTGAATCCAGAAGTCTGCATAAGTGACATACCGATCAAAGATGTTTTGACCATACTCGGAGTAAGACTCTAAGTAGGCTGTTTGTATTTCTTTGCCTATGAATTCTACATATTTCGGTGTGAGGTAACCTTTGATGTAAGACATATAGCGCTCATGGACTTCAGGCGGGTATTGCTCTTGTTCAATCTGTTGCTCCAGTATATACAACAAGTGGACAGGGTTTGCTGCGATTTCTGATGTGTCAAAGTTAAACACTCGGGACAAAATCTTAAAAGCAAAACGAGTCGATAAGCCTTCCATTCCCTCATCAACACCAGCAAAGTCTTTATACTCTTGATAAGACTTGGCTTTTGGATCGGTGTCTTTTAAATTTTCCCCATCATAAACGCGCATCTTTGAGAAGATACTTGAGTTCTCAGGTTCTTTCATTCGGGATAGGACTGAAAACTGCCCCATCATTTTGAGCGTGCCAGGTGCGCAAGGTGCTTCTTTAAGAGAGCTATTGGTCAGTAATTTTTTATAGATTTCCACTTCTTCACTGACGCGTAAGCAGTAAGGTACTTTCACCATGTAGACCCGATCTAAAAAGGCTTCATTGTGTTTGTTGTTCTTAAAAGTATGCCATTCACTTTCGTTAGAGTGAGCCAAAATGATGCCATCAAAGGGCAGGGAGGAAATGCCTTCGGTGCCGTTATAGTTTCCTTCCTGAGTCGCAGTCAATAAAGGGTGCAGCACTTTGATAGGTGCTTTGAACATTTCGACAAACTCTAAGAGTCCACGGTTTGCACGGCACAGTCCACCAGAGTAGCTGTAAGCATCGGCGTCATCTTGTCCGTACTGTTCAAGCTTACGAATATCGACTTTACCAACCAGTGAAGAAATGTCTTGATTGTTTTCATCGCCAGGCTCAGTTTTGGCGATAGAAATTTGTTTTAAGCGCGAAGGATACAGTTTCACGACTCGAAATTGATTAATGTCACCGTTAAACTCGTGTAAACGCTTCACAGCCCAAGGAGACATGATGGATTGTGTATAGCGCAAAGGAATATTGTAGCGCTCTGCTAAAATTGGACCATCTTCGTGTGAATCAAACAAAGCCAAAGGGCTTTCAAAAACAGGAGAACCTTTAACGGCATAAAAAGGAATGGTTTCTAGTAAGGATTTTAATTTTTCAGCCAGCGAGGATTTACCGCCACCTACGGGACCTAGTAAATATAAAATCTGTTTCTTTTCTTCTAGGCCTTGTGCCGCATGTTTTAAAAAAGAAACAATTTGATCGATGGGCTCTTCCATGCCGTAGAATTCTGAAAATGAGTTATAGAGTTTTATAACCTTGTTTGAAAAGATGCGACTTAGACGGCTATCTTTACTAGTGTCAACCATTTGGGATTCCCCAATGGCTTTTAGTAAACGTTCAGCACTGTTTGCATAAGCACTGGGATCTTTTTTACAAAGCTCTAAGTATTCCCCCAGGCTCATTTCTTCTTCTTTATGAATAGAATCGTAACGGGCTTTAAATTGATTGATAACATCCACCATCGCATACCTCCAACAAGATCAACCCTATCCAAGACATTGTACGGTGCAGCGTACAAGTTAAGCAAGCTTAGACGCAGCCTGCATTTACTTTAATATAAAAAGCATCACTTGACCTACTGTTTCACCCAGGACTAATCAGTCATAAAGCGCTGCAGCAAAACTGGAGAAAAGCTAGCAGACATCTATCTTTCGATATAGCGGGTATGTAACCCAGAAGTTTAAACATATGTCGAGTTCTGATGATGCAGATAAAAAATAACGTGCATAACCTTTAGGTGAGCTGAGTACATTGCAGGCCAGTATTACCATTGTCGCGCTTGAAGAAAAATCAGTAACCGATAAAATGATTCTAGAGATTCAAAAAGAAATAGTAAGTGCAGCCAAAGGACTGAAGCAGAATGAGAGTTATTGAAACAAGAACAGTCAGCGATGGCACGAGTTCAACCTCCATCGGATCAGAATCTTGTCACTCAGGATGTTGTCCAGGACAAAGAGATTCAGTCTGTCACACCATTAGCTGTAGTAAGTAATCTAGAACAAAAAAATACTGATCCACCGCTACCCTCTATAGAGGAAGCAGAAGAACAGATAAAAATGTTCACCGCAAAGCTGGCGGATGAAGAGGATGATGAAAATGAAAAGCAAAATCTAGATACCTTTAAAGATTCCGTATTAGCAGTTGCAGTATCTACAGTGCAGCCAAACGCGTTGACTGCTTGTGACCGCCCTCATCGTATGAGTCGCGAGGAAAGAGCCGATAGCGTAATTGAAACGCACAAGAAGAGTGAGAAGCCTAGCCCCTAGTCCCCTGCTTTAGCGACATGGTATGATGGCACAAACTTAATTAGGAGTAGTGCCCATCATGACCGTGCAACCTCAAACCATTTATTTAAAAGACTATTTAGCGCCTGCCTATTGGATTAAGACAGTTGATTTGATTATTACCTTGCGTGAAGAGGACGCCCTTGTTATGGCTACGCTGCAATTAGAGCAGAATGTCAAGGTGCCTCAAACTGGCCGGCTTACTTTGCAAGGTGAAAATCAACAGCTGTTAGAGATTGAGATCGATGGGCGAGTGCTCAGCGCTGCTGAGTATGTATTGACTGACAGTGATCTTACGCTGCCTTTGACCGCTAAGAGTGCAACCGTGCGTATTCAAAGTACTCACCGCCCTAAAGAAAACAAAACTTTAAGTGGATTGTATTACTCAAATGGTAATTATTGTACGCAGTGTGAAGCGGAAGGTTTTAGAAGAATTACTTACTTTTTAGATAGACCGGATGTTTTATCTGTCTTCACAACCACGCTGATTGCAGAGCAAGCACAGTATCCTTATTTGTTAGCCAATGGTAACTGTGTGGATCAAGGCGAGAACGACGATGGGACGCATTGGGTTAAATGGCAAGATCCTTTCCCTAAACCAGCCTATTTGTTTGCGATGGTTGCAGGTGATTTAGCTAAGTTAACAGATACCTATACAACGCGCTCAGGCAAAGTCGTTGCCCTAGAGTTTTATGTAGAACATCACAATCAAAACCAAGTCGAGCATGCGATTCAGTCTTTAAAAAGATCGATGGCCTTTGATGAAAAAGTCTATGGGCTTGAATATGATTTAGAGCTTTATATGGTTGTTGCCGTAGAAGACTTTAATATGGGTGCCATGGAAAACAAAGGCTTAAATATTTTTAATACTAAATACGTGCTGGCTGATCAAAACACAGCCACAGACACGGATTATCAAAACATTGAAAGTGTCATCGGGCATGAATATTTCCATAATTGGTCTGGTAATCGCGTGACGTTGAGAGACTGGTTTCAATTAAGCTTAAAAGAAGGATTTACTGTTTATAGAGAGCAGCAATTTGCTGCCGCCTGTGGATCGCCTACCTGTAATCGCATTGATGAAGTCAATCTGATTCGCACACGTCAGTTTGCAGAAGATGCAGGCCCCATGGCGCATGCAGTACGTCCTGAAAGTTATATCGAAATTAATAACTTTTATACGATGACAGTGTATCAAAAGGGTGCAGAAGTAATTCGTATGCTGCATACGCTACTCGGAGATGAGGCCTATTATGCAGGAACGAGCTTGTACTTTAAGCGGCACGACGGTCAAGCTGTGACGACGGATGATTTTGTACAAGCAATGAGTGATGCATCAGGAAAAGATTTAAAACAATTTTTAAACTGGTATCGTCAGGCAGGCACGCCCTCGGTGACGCTAAGTGGTGAGTATTATGGGAAGGGACAGCGCTTTATTTTAACAGCGTCACAGTCTTGCCCACCAACACCCCAGCAGCCTAACAAAGCGCCTTTTGTGATTCCTATCAAAATTCAATTACTCGATAATCAGGGAACAGCCTTATTGCCAGCCAATACGGTCATTGTGCTGACAGAAGGCACGCAACAGTTTGAATTTAACAACATCACGCAAGCACCAACACCGTCTTTGTTTGGCCAGTTCTCTGCGCCAGTGAAGTGGGATTACCCTTATACACAAAGTGAGCAGCATATTTTGCTCCGTCATGATACTTGTCCTGTGAATCGTTGGGACATTGGTCAAACCATGATGAGTAATGCCATTTTAGCTGGATTGGCTCAGCCAGAAACAGCCGCTCTGCCTGGTGACATGCTAGAAATTTTAAAAGCTTTAATTCAAGATCAAAAAGAAGATCCAGCGCTGTTGTCTCGTTTGCTCACATTACCTGGATTTGGGTTTCTTGGAGAAAAGTTATCATGCATTGAGCCACAAGTTTTATTAGCAACGATATTGCGCATTGAACAGCAAATTGCGGATGTATTGTATGAGCCTCTATTACAGCGTTATGAACACAGTTTACCTAAAGGCGTCTACCAGTATAACCAGAAAGACATGGGTTTACGCGCGATGGCTAATGTGTGCTTATATTATTTAGTGCGTGCGCAGCAAGGGCAGGGATTAAATTTAGCTGTAGCTCAATATCAAGCTGCAGATAACATGACCCTACGAATGGGCAGTTTACGGGCGGTGAATGATTTTGATGCAGCATTGCGCAATAATTTACTGAGTGATTTTTATAGCCGCTATCAAGATTATGCCTTGGTAGTCGATAAGTGGTTGAGTTTGCATGCCACTGCGCGTCATGTGAATTGTTTTAAGCAAGTTCAAACTTTAACCCATCATCCTGCCTTTCATTGGACAAATCCTAACAAAGTTTATAGCTTACTGGGTGCGTTTGGACAAAATCCGATGGCATTCCACCAAGCAGATGGCAGTGGCTATGCCTTTTTAGCGCAAGCAGTGTGTGATTTAGATCGAAAAAATCCTCAGGTTGCTTCGCGCATGATTGATCCACTGACGCAGGCTAAAAAATACGCGGCACCTTATAGACAACACATGACAGACGCACTGCACCAATTAAGCAAAGAAAAACTGTCTGCGAATGTGTATGAAAAAGTCAGTAAGTCCCTAGAGGAATTACAACATGCCTGAGTGTGTGGTTGTATTAAATATAGATACAGCTGCACTGCTTCGTTATTACAGCGGTAGAGCCTCTGCCGTACAAGCGCGAGCAGTAGATGGTCGGATAATTCAGTTTCCGGCCAGCGCCCTACGCGCTTTTGTAACCAGCAGTGGGGTGCAAGGGACCTTTAAGTTGATTTTTGATGAAAAAAATCAATTGGTTGCCATGACCAAAGTATAATCAAACTACGCATTTTGAAGGATCTTGGGTATATTTATCGAAGCGCGCGTCTACTTCCCTGCTCGATATCCTGCTTAAATTGTGCATGTAATGCTTCTAAAACTGCCTGTTGATCAATGGCTCGAGTTGATTTTGATAGATGAGCTGTGATGCTTTCTTTTTCAAACAGTGCGTTTGTCTGAGGGGATAGATCTAAGGTTTGCTGTACCTGCTTTATCTGAGCATCTGTCTGTTTGGGGGTTGGAGCAATAGGTATCTGTTGAATAATATCATGCAATGCGCTGCGTCGTTGCTCTAAAGCATTGTCTGCCATTCTTTCTTGTTTAGAAGCGATGCGAGTTAAATCCAACGACAGATTGTGCTGCGCGATTTTTGCATCAAAGTCTGTCAATGTTTTCAGCAAATTGGCCTTCAGAATCTCACCGTATTTTTTTACGTCTTCAGGATTATTATTGTTACGCAAGTTTTGCTGATACTGTTTGGTTTGAGCTAAGACGTAACCTGTGAGATCGGTAATTAATTGAATTTTATTTAAAAGCAAGTTGCATAAAGCATCTTGATGAATGAGGGCCGTATTTTTTTGGATGAGTGCGTGTTGATAAC
>JAHFQF010000233.1 GCA_023266435.1 Legionellales bacterium
AGAATTAGGACTCAAAAATAAACAGGGTCAACCTATACAGGATATCACTGGCTATCCTCAAGTACTCAAACCAGGCTTTTTACACGCTGCTCTATTAACACAATTTGAACTCACTGATACTCCTCAAATCGGTGATATCATTTTGTTTCGTATCAAGCGCACACCTCAACATCTTGGTATTTTAACACAGGATGGTTTTATGCATGCTTATGCTGCAGTTGGCAGGGTGGTAGAAACTCGCTGGGATAACTATTGGCGTGAACGGGTGGTTGCTTATTATCGGTGGGGAGCATGACGACTTCTACTATCCTTTCTGTAGTGGGTGGTGTGGCTGGTTTCGCCTTAGGTGGGCCTACAGGTGCATTAGTTGGGCAAGGATTAGCTTCTGTGGTTGCCAGATCTGCTGCTGCCAAGCTAGATCCCAGCATCAATGAAGCGTCTAGGCTTACAGACTTAAGTATACAAACTGCCGAGTATGGTATTCCTATCAAAAAAGTCTATGGGCGTCAGCGCATTGCGGGTAATATCATTTGGGCTAGAGAAACACGCATTGAGCGGGTAGAAAATCGAATCGCAGGACAATCTGGTCGCAAAGGTGGCCCTCAAAGCCCGGATACGATCAACGTTTATTACAACTACTACCAAACTTTTTTGCTGAGTCTTTGTCAGGGGCCCATTGGCGGCATTTTGCGTATCTGGGCAGATAAAGGATTGATTTACAATTTGCATACCCAAGATGCCGATACGATTGCGCAATCTCAAAAATTACCCATTCAAATTGCCTTAGGTACAGCAACGCAACGACCTTTTTCGCTCATTGAAGGCTATGAGGGTATAGGACAAGTCCCTGCTTATAGAGGCCAAGCCTTGGTGCTCTTTGATGATTGGCTTGCCAATGCTTATGGGGGGCGTATTCCCAACCTAGAATTTGAAGTTATTGCATGACGCTTACTGCCAGCCTGCAAAACCAAAGCGTTATTTTAAGTTCTGGAGCTTTTAGTTGTGAGATAGCGGTTCATTTCCCCATGACGGGTGGTGGTTTTAATATTGCTTCCATCAACCTGGATGCCCAAAAACAGTTCGGTGCACACTTTGCTGTTTATACTTTTAAACTGATTCAAGCCAATTTGATTGCAGAAGTTTATCCGCATGGTAAAAAGACTGGCAGTAATGGCTGTTGTGTCTGGCGTGATTTGGAGTATGGGGTTAGAAATCAAGAAGCCTATGCTCGCGCCGTTGCGGATTTGCGTAATCCTTTATCACTCGAAGGTATGCCTACTGGTATCTATGGTGAAATCACGGTGGAGTATGTCTTAAAAGAAAACAGTACCGAAATCATGCGCCGTGACACCTTTAAAATGCATCGTCCACTCTATCACATTGAACTGCAGCAGTTTTGTCAAATTCCCAATCACCAAAAAACTGAAGGTTTAATTCAGCAGGTGCTATCCGATGGCACAGACGCAGCAGCCTGGCAATCTAGTGGCAAGATGCTTGTTAGCACAAATGACGATGCATGGATTGGTAACGCAGCGCTTCGCTTGACTGTGCCCGCTAGCAGCCAAGGTCACACTGTTTACAAAGTTTTAAACGCAGTCGATTGTAGTGATGAGCGTTATCTGTGTTTGGCTATCAAGCCCAAAAAAGAGACGGATATAGGCGAGGCTTTGCAATGCTTTATTGAAAATGCGGGCAAGCGTTACACCGTGGGCCAGCCCTTGTCGCTCTACCAAGCTTGGTTGTTACATGAAAACAAACAAAAACATTACCAACGGGGTGAGTGGCGCCAAGTGTTCTTTGATATGGCGTCTATTCCTAGAGATAAAGTCACGGCCATTGGCTTTGAAGTGCTGAGCAATGCAGAGATGCACATCAATGTAGATGATATCTGGGTGTATAAGCGTAAGGAATTAGCCTTTACTGAGGAAAGCAATACAGGTTATGCAGTGACGCATCAGTTGCCAGCCCAAGCCTATGAAACCCACGCGCCTGATGTATTGCAGCATACTATCCAGCCTTATTTTGTGCACTACAACACAGAAGGTTATGCACTCAGTATTCAATGTTCCTTTCAGAATGCCGAGCGTGTGGTGCGCTATGCCAAAAATGATCCCGCTCTCAAAGTTTATGCGGCCACCAAATTAAACCCCATGCCTCAAAATACAATGCTCACCGAATGGCAAGCAGAAAGTGTGTTTGTGGTGCGAAAAACTTGGGAGGAAATGCAGTCTTGTTATGCAGCTTACAATGCGCCACGCTTTCTACCTGCTCAAAAAAGGCGCTCAGATACTTCACTACGCAAACTACTGCAAATGCGCACCAGTAACGCCTATGATGCCGCAGCTTTTCTCTCTGATTTTGTGGCTTGGGGGAATCAAACAGAACAGGCTGAGCAAGCAGCCCCTTGTGGTCTAGTCATGGGCGGTGGTAGTGGCACGTCCTGTGATTATAAGATGCCGGAGTCTGTCTTATTCAACACGCAATGGAAAAATGTATTGCTGGATACCCGAGTTGACCATTATGGGTTGGCTGAGAAAATAATTAAAGGCGCTGGCAAACCCCTATGCGCAGAATCTTTTTGCGCAGTCACGGAAGGTGCCAGTGAAATCCCATTTTATGATAGGCGCCATTTGGCCAAAGAGAGTACCGGGAAAGACGCGCTGCGCATGGTCTGGGTGTATGCATCCGTGGAAGGAGAAACCCTCACCCAGCGCACCCGTTATGATGATTTAAATCGGGCAAAGTGCTATCAGCCGCAAGTGCTAAATGGCAAAGTGTATACCCTGGCTTATACCTATCCCTCTTGTCGTGTGAATTTGGTTTCACAATTTTTAAGCAAAATAGAGACAGGCTTTGATACGCTCGGTGATTATCGCTTAAAACGGATTGAGTATGTGCTGCAGCATTACGACATGGATGCGATTGTCTTGTCAGAGGATTGCACCAATTATGAATACGGATGGACAGCGCTAGAATTAGCTCATTACA
>JAHFQF010000065.1 GCA_023266435.1 Legionellales bacterium
CCCATATAGATTGGCACGTCTTGCATGGTACAGCCATGATGTAAGAGGGCACCTTTGCCACCAGGACCTAAGACACCTAAGCCATGTGCGTCGTCTACGACTAAGAGTGCATTGTGTGCGCGTGCGATGTCTTTGAGTACGCTGAGGGGAGCAATTTCTCCATCCATGCTGTATACGCCTTCCACGACGATGAGCGGCGGTCTCTCGCTTGGGTGTCGCACTAACAAGCGTTGCAGATGTGCTAGGTCTTGATGATGAAAACGAAAGTAAGGGCTTCCGCTTAATTGTGCGCCGTCTAAGATTGAGGCATGTACGCGTTTATCCAGAAAGAGATGTGTTTTTTCTCCAAAGCATTGTAGGATGGCTTGATTAGCAAGATAGCCATTCGCAAACAAAGTCACATAGGGTACTTGGAGAGTTTGAGCGATGGTTTGTTCCGCTTCGGCATGTAAACGATGATAGCCGATGATTTGTGCCGATCCGCCGCTGCTTAAGCCGTACGCAGATATGGCTTCAATGGCTGCTGCCAGCAAGCGTGGGTGTTTAGAAAACCCCAAGTAATCATTACTACAAAAGTTTAAGAGAGTTTGATTATCTAGTGTAATGAGTGGACCCAGATCACTTTGCAGGGTACTTAACTGTCGTGTTAAACCCGCTTTGTGTTGTTGCTGTAATCTCTGGTAAAATGCTTGCATGCACAGGAGTCCAATCTTTTGACTCGAATTGTAACGGAATCTAAACTAATTATGCAAGCTGAAAAACTCATTCGTGCCCAAATTCGCTGGCGGTGCAGACGTGGTATGTTAGAGTGTGATTTGTTCCTGATCGCTTTCTTTGACGCCTGCTTTGATGAGCTCACTGAAGAAGAGCAAGAGACTTTTGTTGAACTCTTAGACTCGCCTGATCCAGAGCTGCTTGCTTGGTTAATGGGGCATGATAAGCCACAAGATCAAGCCTTTCAGGCTATGATTCAGAAAATCCGTAGCTTCAAATACAATCGGCAATGCGATTAATCCCTTCTGTTTTTTTATCCATTTTATTGGGTTTTCTGGGTATTTGTATTTTTGTTGCACTGATGCTGGTACTGCCGCTGTGGCTAGTCTTGCTCTTGGGGTATATGCTGAGCCGTCAGTGGAAAAAAACGCAGTCCTGGTTTCGCGAGAAAACTTTGTGTGTACACACTGTAGGACAGGCACAATGGACAGAGGCTGGTGTGCAGCGTGAGTTTCATGTGGGACCCCAGACATTAATTACCCCTTTCTTGATTATTTTACAATGTCAGTCCCTATTAAGCCGAAAAACTACATTTAAATGGATTGCTTGTGATAGCTGTACACCACAAGATTTTCGCATGCTGACTTTAAAGCTTAAACAAATTCTGTCAAAGTGCGGATAACTAGTGGATTGAGAACTGTTGGTTTTAAAAAAGCAGCAGAAGAGTGAGGGTAGTCGGTATTATAGTGCAAACCACGGCTTTCTTTGCGTAATAAAGCAGAAATAATAATCAGCTGTGCGACATCCACTAGATTACGTAACTCCAGCAGATCGGGTGTGACTCGATAGCGCCAATAGTATTCTGAAATTTCTTTTTTCAACAATTGTACGCGATGGTAAGCACGTTGTAAGCGTTTGGTTGTACGTACAATCCCCACATAGTCCCACATAAAACGACGCAACTCTTCCCAGTTGTGAGTAATGACTACGCGTTCATCTGGATCACAGGTTTGGCTTTCATCCCAGTGCGCAACAGGTTGGTTAGGCATCGGAGATTGAATAACGGTTTGAATTTTACCATGGGCCAGGTAGGCAGAGGACAGGCATTCGAGTAATGAGTTGCTGGCCATGCGGTTGGCACCATGTAATCCCGTATAAGCCGTTTCTCCAATCGCAAAGAGTCTAGGAATGTCTGTTTGCCCATAAATATCTGTTTGAATTCCGCCACAAGTATAATGCGCGGCAGGGACAATAGGCAGGCGTTCTTTGGTCATATCAATGCCGTATTGTAAGCATTGTTCGTACAGGGTAGGGAATCTTTCCTGAATAAATTGTTTGGATTTGTGGCTGATGTCTAAATACAAACAAGGTACACCCAAGCGCTTCATTTCATGGTCGATGGCGCGAGCAACAATGTCACGCGGAGCGAGCTCTGCTTGCGGATGAAACTTTTGCATAAACCGTTGACCATCCGGAGTTAACAAAAATCCCCCTTCACCACGAATGGCTTCGGTCAATAATAAAGTTTTTGCTTGAGGGTGGTACAAGCAGGTCGGGTGAAATTGATTAAATTCCATATTAGCGACAGAGCAACCAGCGCGCCAAGCCATGGCAATCCCATCACCACTGGCCACATCAGGGTTGGTGTTATACAAATACACACGACTTGCGCCCCCAGTAGCAAGCACAGTACAAGGTGCTAATAACGCAGTGATTTGTTCAGTCTGGCAATTTTGTAAATAAACGCCTTGCACAAAATGGTGCTCGGGTTGATGTTTATTTGCAACGATCAAGTCAATGGCAATGGTGTGTGGAAAGATGGTGATCTGAGGATGTGCGAGTACATGCTCAATGAGTGTGGTTTGTATTGCTTTGCCAGTTGCGTCGTGCGCATGCACAATCCGGCGTTTCCCATGCCCCCCTTCGCGGGTCAAATCATACTGGGTTTGAGTGTCATTTTTACAGAAGTTGACCCCTAACGTATCGAGCCATTGAATCATTTCCGGCGCCAGCTTTACGATAGGCTCAACCGCGTTGGGATCACACAGATCTGCACCCGCAATCAAAGTATCTTGGCAATGCTCTGTAAACGAATCCTGAGTATCCAATACAGCAGCTATTCCCCCTTGTGCCCAATAGCTGGCACCTGAGGCAAGCTCAGTTTTACTAATTACCGCAACACGTGCATATGCAGCCAGTCGTAAGGCCAAACTTAAGCCAGCCGTGCCGCTGCCGATAATAATAACATCATACTGATGCGCCATAGGGATCCTAGGTCTGTGATAGGTAGGATGCGTCAAAATTACTTTGATTGTAAATGAGTTGATATTTTATGGCAAATGAACCCCACGATCGGGCGAGTGAAGCCCAAGAGCCGGAAGACATGGATGCATTTTTGGTGCAGCAAGTCCAGCGAGGCTATAAAGACGCTTATAACTTATTGGTGATTCGGCATCAATACAAAGTATTTAACATTATCTCCCGGTACGTCAAAGATCCCTCTGAGGCTAAAGATGTGGCTCAGGAGGCATTTATCCGTGCTTATCGTGCATTGGCTAAATTTCGTGGTGACAGTGCCTTTTATACCTGGTTATACCGCATTGTAGTCAATACTGCGAAAAATCATTTGATGCAGCAGGGCAGGCAATTGGCCGACACTTATGAGCTGCATGACATCGAAATACAGATGGATAAACTAGAGTATACAGAGCGGGTTACACCAGAAACCTTATTACAAAAAGATGAATTAGAGCAGCAAGTGTATGCGGTCATTGATCAATTGCCAGACGATCTCAAAACTGCCTTAACTTTAAGAGAAATTGATGGGCTGACTTATGATGAGATCGCAGAAGTCATGTTGTGTCCAGTAGGGACTGTGCGTTCACGCATTTATCGAGCACGTGAGGCCATTGAGGCAAATTTAGTCACAGGTCATAGAAAAGGAAAAGGACATGGAAACCACAGCTATTAAGAAATCGAGTTTGATTATTCAGCGCATGATAGACAATGAAGCATTGACTCAAGCTGATAAACAGTTATTGCTTGCTTTGGCAAATGATCCTTTGTTTTGTCAAAAATTTGCTTTACATCAAGCCTGTGCGGATCAATTTCAAGGCATTGCGAGTTCAATGGCCACGGTAGATTTATACGAGTGGGTTGCGCATGCTTTAGGAAATCTGGCCAATTTCATGGCAGAGAAGCACGAAGATTTTGAGCATAAGATTTTAGATGTTTGCTATAAAAAGCCTGATGCTTGGGCTTCCCTGAAAAAGCAGTCTTAACGCTTTGCGAGTTGATTTACGGTCTGGTTCTCATGAAAATGTAATCCATCCTATCTAGTTGGCGGCTATCCGCTACTCCTGTTACAATAGGCGCAAGTAAACGCACCGTTAGTTAGAAAATGAACAATATTAGAAATTTTTCTGTTATAGCCCATATCGATCATGGAAAATCCACTTTATCTGACCGTTTTATTCAGCATTGCGGTGGTTTGAGTGATCGGGAGATGGAATCGCAAGTCTTAGACTCCATGGATTTAGAGCGTGAGCGTGGTATTACCATCAAAGCGCAGAGCGTGACACTGAACTTTAAGTCTAAAAATGGGCAAGTTTACCAACTAAACTTCATTGATACACCCGGCCATGTGGACTTTGCTTATGAGGTTTCACGCTCGTTGGCTGCCTGCGAAGGAGCACTCTTGGTGGTTGATGCTGCTCAGGGTGTAGAAGCTCAAACAGTCGCCAATTGCTACACTGCCATTGAGCAAGGCTTAGAAGTACTGCCTGTACTCAATAAAATCGACTTACCCCAAGCCGAGCCTGAGCGTGTTAAAAAAGAAATTGAAGAAATCATTGGTATTAAAGCCAGTCACGCATTAGAGGTGAGTGCCAAAACAGGATTGGGTGTAGCGGATTTATTAGAAGCGCTCGTTGAATACATTCCTCCCCCAATTGGCGATGTCAACGCGCCACTACAGGCATTGATCGTGGATTCTTGGTTTGATAGTTACTTAGGCGTTGTAGTCTTAGTTCGTATTAAAAACGGGACTTTACGCATCGGTGACAAAATCAAAGCCATGACCATCGGTGCCTCGCATCAGATCACTGATCTGGGGGTATTTACGCCCAAGCGTCTGGCGCAACAAGAATTAAAAGCGGGTGAAGTAGGGTATTTGATTGCTGCGATCAAAGACATTCACGGCGCGCCAGTAGGGGATACCCTGACACATGTAGGCAGACCTGCAGAATCTGCATTACCTGGGTTTACCAGAGTACAACCTAAAGTATATGCGGGGATGTTTCCGGTCAATTCAGAAGATTTTGAACCGTTTCGTGAAGCCTTGGCGAAGTTGAGTCTCAACGATGCGTCTTTATTTTATGAACCTGAAAATTCCGGCGCATTGGGTTTTGGCTTTCGCTGTGGTTTCTTAGGCTTGCTGCACATGGACATTATCCAGGAGCGCTTAGAGCGTGAGTATGATTTAGATCTGATCACAACAGCACCTACTGTAGTTTATGAAATCACCACCCGTGATGGAAAGGTTTTGCACATCGATAACCCCAGTCATTTACCGCCATTGAACTCCATTGAAACCATGAGTGAGCCCATTGTAGAGGCTAATATTTTGGTACCACAAGAGTATGTGGGTAATGTGATCACGCTGTGCATTGAAAAGCGTGGTGTGCAGATGAAAATGCAATATTTGGGATCACAAGTAGCACTCACGTATGAAATGCCAATGGCCGAAGTGGTCTTAGACTTTTTTGATAAGCTCAAATCCACCAGCCGTGGATATGCCTCATTGGATTATCATTTTACGCACTTTCAACCGGCGGACTTGGTCAAGTTAGACATTTTGTTAAACAGTGAAAAAGTCGATGCTTTGTCTATGATCATTCACCGTCAAAATTCCGAGTACAGAGGACGAGAAATTGCCCGGGTCATGAAGGAATTGATTCCACGGCAGATGTTTGACGTGGCGATTCAATCTGCCATTGGAGCCAATGTCATTGCACGAACCACTGTCAAAGCACTGCGTAAAAACGTGATTGCAAAGTGTTATGGTGGTGACGTTTCTCGTAAACGCAAACTGTTAGATAAACAAAAGAAAGGTAAAAAACGCATGAAGCAAGTGGGGCGAGTGGAAGTTCCCCAAGAAGCGTTTTTGGCAATACTCAAAGTGGATAAGGATTAATCACGATGCCAATACCCATGACTTTCGCTACCATCTTAACGCTCGCTACGCTCACGACGGGGCTCTTTTGGCTGTATGATAAAGCGTATTGGAGCAGAAAAAATAAAACCGAAAAGCCGATGTGGTTAGAAACCTTCAGTGGGCTTTTTTCTGTGCTATTGATTGTATTTGTCATTCGCTCTTTTCTGTATGAGCCTTTTCGCATTCCTTCTGGATCAATGAAGCCAGGGTTATTAGAGGGCGATTTTATTTTAGTGAACAAATACACCTACGGACTACGTCTCCCAGTGCTTGGCACTAAAATTGTTGGCAATGGTATGCCTGCACGTGGTGATGTGATGGTATTTCATTATCCCCTAAATCCTTCGGAAGATTTTATTAAGCGCGTGATTGGTTTGCCGGGTGATACGATTCAGTATCGTGACAAAACCATTTATGTGAATGGCCAAGCAGTCAGCCAGGAAGGCTCTGTAGAAGACATTGACGTAGATATTCAAGGTCCTGTACATCGCGTCTATCGAAAACAGGAAACCTTAGATAATCGCAACTATGCTATCTTTGTTGATCCGAATTACCTGGGCCAAGAGCTAGAAACCACGGTGCCTCCGGGGCATTATTTTATGATGGGTGATAACCGAGATCACAGTGGGGACTCTAGAAAGTGGGGATTTTTACCGGAGCAAAACATCGTTGGTAAAGCGGTGATGGTGTGGTTAAGTTGGGATCCCATTACACACACATTTCGCAGACAAAGGATTGGACAGTCTATTTAGAGCTAAGGAGAGCAAAGGATATGGACAAAAGACGAGGATCGGCAACACAATCATTCGTTAATTTAGTGGCTATGGTATGGGTCATTTTATTGGTGGTCAAGTTGTTTCCTATTTATTATGACCACTATGCTATTCAAAGTTCACTACAGCATGTTGCTGCAGAGGTTAATAAAGACAAGTTGGCATTGGCTGCTGTGAAAGAATCTGCGCGTAAACGCTTTGAGGTCAACAATGTGTCCCCGACGTTGGCAGATCAGTTAAAGTTTGTCAAAAATGAGGGCGAGCCTTATTTGGTATTAGATTATGAAATTCGTGAGCATTTATTTTTGAATATTTCTTTATTACTCACTTTTCATTTAGATTATGAGATTAGTTACGATGGTGAAGTCAAAGCAACGCCTTAATGTTGAGCTAGAAAAGGTGATAGGTTATCAGTTTAAAAATGGTAATCAGCTCACGATTGCATTGACTCATCGTAGTTTTGGGCAGCCACACAATGAGCGTTTGGAATTTTTGGGCGATGGCCTGCTCAATTGTGTGGTTGCTGTGCGTTTATTTGAGCAGTTTCCCAAAGCGAATGAAGGCGAGTTGACTCGATTACGTGCAAATTTAGTCTGTAAACAGACGCTGGCTAAGGTCGCTCAAGCACTGAATCTATCCGAGTATTTGCAGTTAGGGCAGGGTGAGCTGAAAAGTGCAGGCTTTAGGCGCGAGTCTATTTTGGCGGACACGTTGGAGGCGATCATCGGCGCGGTGTATCTGGACAGTGATTGGGAGCAAGCCAAAGCGCTCATTTTACATTTACTCCGGGATGAATTGTGCGCCGTGGATATGAAAAGCGTACACAAAGATCCAAAAACACGCTTACAAGAGTGGTTACAGGCGAGGCAGATGGCCTTGCCAACTTATGAAGTCATACAGTTATCAGGTCCTCCTCATGATCAGCATTTTACGGTGAGTTGTCGATTAGAGCAGTTTGGCGAACAAATAGGAACGGGAGATGCGAAACGCATCGCAGAGCAAAGAGCAGCAGAAAAAATGCTAGAGGTGGTAGCAAAGCATCATGAGTGAATCTAAAACGTATTCAGGGTTTGTCGCCATTGTAGGGCGTCCTAATGTTGGAAAATCTACTTTATTAAATCAATTATTGCATCAAAAAGTAGCCATTACGGCCAATAAACCCCAAACCACGCGTCATCAGATCATTGGTATTGAAACCAAAGACAATCAACAATTGATCTTTGTAGACACGCCGGGTATGCATTTAGGGCAAAAGAAAGCCATCAATCGTTATATGAATAAAACAGCACGGGCTGCATTGGTTGATGTGGACTGTGTGTTATTTGTGGTGGAAGCTTTAAAGTGGACCGAAGAAGATGCTTTGGTTGCACAGGCGATAGAGTCTGTGAATGCGCCTATCTTTGTGTTGGTGAATAAAGTGGATTTGTTAAAAGATAAGACCAAATTATTACCCTACTTAAGTGAACTGCAACAGCGTTGCCCTAAAGCCGAGATTATTCCTGTTTCTGCTGAAAAAAATATCCAAGTAGATGTGCTCAAAGATAAATTATGGAAATTATTGCCAGAAGGTGTTTTTTACTTTCCGCCAGAGCAAGTCACAGACAAAAGCATTGAGTTTCAATTGGCTGAAATCATTCGTGAAAAGTTGATTCGTTTTTTAGGGGACGAATTACCTTATGCCGTGAGTGTGCAAATTGAAAAAATGGAATTAAAAGACAAGTGTCAGCATATTCATGGCTTGATTTGGATTGAGCGTGAAACACAAAAGCCTATCATTATTGGCACAGACGGTGAAAAGCTCAAGGTCATCGGACAACAAGCACGTTTAGACATGCAGAAACTGTTGGATCAAAAAGTCTTTTTGGCCCTTTGGGTCAAGGTCAAAGAAAACTGGGCAGACAATCTTTCTTCGCTACAATCGCTCGGTTATGAATAAGCGCTCAAATTGAGAAGAGTATACTCAAATTCATTTGATTTTAAACAAGGCGTTAATCCACGAAAAACTGGAGTGTACATAAAATGTAGGGGCCGGTCTCTGTGCCGGCCCGCTATGCGAGCAGACGATGAGCATACCGCCTTGAGTCAAATCGAGAAGAGTCTATGACGAATGAGAAAGACAGTTGGCATGCCGCCTACACACTGCATACGCAGGCGTATAAAGAAAATAGCCTGTTAATTACTTGTTTTACCGAGCAGATGGGCGTGATGACTTTGCTTTTTAAAGGGGCTAAGAGAAGACGCAATCTGCCTTTTGGTGTTCGAAATTACTTTCAATTATTAGAGCTGCAGTTTCAAGGCAGACATAGCTTAAAAATCCTCACCCAGCTGGAAATGCGTCATCCTCCTGTCTGGTTAGTCGGTAAGGCGATGGTCAGTGGTTTGTATTTAAATGAGCTCTTGTATCGAGTTTTGCCCAAAGAAGAGCCTTTTCTTGAGATTTTTAAAGCCTATCATCATACTATCGCTGCCTTACAAGGGGTGGATGATAGCGGCATAGAAGCGCCCTTACGCTATTTTGAATTGACACTATTACAGGCCTTGGGGTATGGGTTGTCTTTAAATCTAGAGGCAGATCACCGCACCCCTGTTGAGTTAGGTCGTCAATATAGATACAATATTGAACAAGGTTTTGTCTTAGATAAAAATGGCCCTTATTCGGGTGACATGTTGCTGGCCTTTCAACAGTTGCAATTACAAGGAAATGCACAGTTAAAACAGGCCAAGCTCTTGATGCGACAGGTGTTACAGCATTATTTGCCACATGTGTTACTCAATAGCCGGCAGTTTTATAAGGAGCTCTACTATGATTAATCCTGTTCGTTTAGGGGTCAATATCGATCACGTAGCTACTTTGCGTCAAGCGCGTGATACACGCTATCCTTGCCCGATTAAAGCAGCACTCTTAGCAGAGCAAGCCGGTGCCGATGGCATTACGCTGCATTTACGCGAAGACCGTCGACATATCCAAGACTCCGATGTATGGCAGTTAAAGTCTTTATTACATATCCCTATGAACTTTGAGATGGCTGTGACAGAAGAAATGCTCGCTATCGCCGAAAAACTGAAACCAGCCTATGCTTGCTTAGTGCCTGAAAAACGCGAAGAGCAAACCACTGAAGGTGGCTTAGATGTGGTAGGTAATTTTCGCAGCATTCAATCCGCCTGCCAACGTTTACAGCAAAACGGTATCGAAGTGTCTTTGTTTATCGAGCCAGATTTTAAACAAATTGATGCTGCCAAAGAATCCGGCGCAACTTTGATTGAACTGCATACCGGGCATTATGCGAGCTTGATGCAACATTCTAAAAGTTGGCACGAAGCGTTAGCACAACTCCAAAAAGCAGCAACGCATGCGCACGCCTTAGGATTACAAGTCAATGCAGGCCATGGTTTGCATTATCACAACACTTTGCAAGTAGCCGCCATTCCAGAAATGGTTGAGTTAAATATCGGGCATGCCATTGTTGCACATGCGGTATTTGTAGGCTTTGAGCAAGCGGTTAAGGAAATGAAACAGTGTCTGTTGACAGCGCGCCCCTTGTAGGTGTTGGTACTGATTTGGTCAGTATTGCTCGTATTGAGGCCATGCTCACGCGTTTTGGTGCCAAGTTTTTAAACCGCATTCTCACCCCAAATGAACGTGAGCGCTTACCACAAGTACGCACTGCTGCATACGTGGCTAAGCGTTTTGCCGCCAAAGAAGCCGCCGCTAAAGCATTAGGCACAGGCATTGCTCAAGGTATTACCTTTCAAGATTTTGAAGTCAAAAACACACCACAAGGTTGTCCAACCCTCACCCTGTCTAATCAAGCACACAACATCGCAGAAAAACTGGGTGTCAAACAGTGCTTTCTCTCCCTCAGTGATGAAAAAGTACATGCTTTGGCTTTTGTGGTGTTGACCAAGTAATCCCATTACCTTCAAGATAGGTCATGACTTTATATTTTTCTACAATTTTTTCTCAAGTGTAGACTTAGCCTGGCCGATAGCTCTTATATACAGATATAAGTATGTCATCAATAGGAGAAAGAATATGTCTGGTCATAGAGGCGAAGACGAGCGCTTGGAAGAGCTACGGCTGCAAATAGCAGCTGAAAGAGTACGGCAGGAACAATTAGGTGCAAGATTAGATGCTGAAGCGCTTGAAAGAGCGCGGGCTGAGCTTAGGGATCAAGAGACTAGGCTGCGACAAGCAAT
>JAHFQF010000066.1 GCA_023266435.1 Legionellales bacterium
ACTCACTGGGACTCCGGTACACAAACAGAAACTGGGCACAGTCGCCTCGAAACCAGACAGTATATCAGCATCCCTGTATTGGAGCATGCCAACATTCATCCTGATTGGGTGGGCATTCAGTCTGCCACCAAGGTCATTAGAACAAGAACCATTCAAGAACAAACCTCCACAGAAATTTGCTATTTCATCAGCTCCCATCCTTACCATTCCGCCGCCATTAAAAAAGCCATTCGTAGCCACTGGAGAGTTGAAAATAATCTTCACTGGCAGTTAGATATTTCTTTTAATGAAGACCGCTCTCGTTGCAGAGTAAAAAATGAGGCTCAAAATCTGGCACTCTTTCGTCGAATCACCATGGCTTATCTGAAAAAAGATATTCAATCCAAAGTCGGCATTAAATGTAAGCGCAAAAAAGCTAGCTGGGATGAACAATATCTCTCCGAAATATTATCTGGAAAATACAATCAACCCCCTTGAGAGGACATTTTTAACTTGCTCAAATAGAGGACATTCTTTATTTGCTCTGACATATTTAAAAAATAACAATGAGCTTTATTAAAGCCCATCGGTATTATGCCTATTGTAAAACGCAAGACCATCCACTTGTTGGCACCGCTCGGGGGGGGCACTGAGAGGTGTTTTCATAATGGAAAACTCTGAAGTCGAATTTCTTTAGGAAGAGGCGCCTTTATGGGATGGGGGTCCCGTTACCAACTCCTTGGTAGCGCTAAAAAACTGTTTAATCCGTAACCCAATGTCATCCACAAGGGTATAAACAGGCGGAATCACTAATAAACTCAAGACTGTTGACGTCACCAAACCACCAATGACCGCGACCGCCATCGGTGAGCGGAAACTGGTGTCAGCCGAGCCCCATCCTAACGCAATGGGTAACATGCCTGCGCCCATGGCAATCGACGTCATAACAATCGGCCTTGCGCGCTTATGACAAGCATCCAACAAGGCTTCTAAGCGGTTCATTCCATGCTGACGACGCGCCTCAATGACATAATCTACCAACAAAATTGAGTTCTTGGTTGCAACACCCATTAACATTAATAGACCAATGAAAGAAGGCATGGATAGCATTTTCCCTGTCACCAGTAAGCCAAAAAAAGCGCCTCCAAAAGATAAAGGCAATGCGGCTAAAATAGTAACAGGGTGTAAAAACGCTTTAAATAAGATCACCAAAACAATATAGATGCATAAAATACCCGTCAACATAGCCATTCCAAACCCTGCGGCCATTTCAGCATTGGCTTCCGCATCCCCTACTTCCTGAGCACGCAGACCAGCGGGTAAATTTTTCAAGCTAGGCAAGTTTTCTGCCGCTTTTTTCATCTCACCCAAAGGCAAACCAGCCAGCTCTACGTTAAATTGCACATTACGCTCCCGATCATAACGCTCAATCACAGAAGGCCCACCTCCAAAAGATAATCTCGCTACCTGTCCTAGCATCACAGGCCCCTTACTGCCAGGTACTGCCAAACGAGACAAGGTTTCTAGATCGCGCAAACCTGAATCTGCTAAGCGCACCACAATAGGTACTTGTCGTTGAGACAAATTCAGCTTGGCCAATTGGCTGTCATAGTCCCCTGTTGTAGCAACACGCAAAGTTTCAGCAATCGCACTGCTCGTAACCCCCATCTCTGCGGCTTTTGCTAAATCAGGCACGACGCTGATTTCAGTACGCACTAACGAAGCAGTGGACTCGATATTTCCAATGTTGGGAATAGAGCGCAGCTCTTTTTCCAACGCCAATGCGGTTTTTATCAAAGTGTCTGAATCCGAGCCAGATAAGGCAAGCTGATATTTCTCCCCTGAGCCACCTAGCCCTACTTTACTGTGTACCCCAGGTAGTTGGATTAAGGCCGCACGCATTTGTTGTTCGATGATCTGTTTACGTGGCCGATCGCCACGCGCATCTAATTGTATCGTCAACGCTGCTTTGCGTGTTTCAGCCACACTGGGATTGAAAGCATCGGAGCCAGCCGATCCCGAGCCGATCGTGGTATACACGGTTTTTACATGGGGTACCGCCATCACAATCTGCCGTGCCATTTCCGAAGTGTGTATAGTTTGCTGTAACGTGGTCCCCGGTGGTAACTCCAGATAAACCTGTGTCTGTGAATTATCATCCGGCGGGATAAATCCTGACGGCAAAAAGAACGTGAGCGCAATGGACCCTATAAAGAATAAGCCTGCCGCAAGACTGGTTTTACAACGATTCTTGATACACCAAGTGACCAGCTGGATATATTGAGTAAGCCAGGGAGGATCTTCCGGATGGCTATGAACCCATAGCCATAATTTACTTAATAAAGTGCTACCTTCTGCCCATTCAGGAACGGGCTTACCATCAACAATAGGACGCAATAGGTAAGCTGCCATCATCGGCGTGAGCATACGCGCCACAATCAGAGAAGCAAAAATAGCAAAGGATGCCGTCCAGCCAAATTGTTTGAAAAACTTACCTACAATCCCATCCATGAATGCCGTAGGCAAAAATACTGCTATCAAAGTAAAGGTAGTTGCAATCACCGCTAAGCCAATTTCATCCGCTGCTTCCATAGAAGCTTGGTATGGCGTTTTCCCCATGCGCATATGACGCACGATGTTTTCCACTTCCACAATAGCATCATCCACTAAGATACCAATGACAAGCGACATGGCTAGCAATGTGACCACATTGATAGAAAAGCCCATATACCGCATCCCAATGAAGGCCGGAATGGCTGACAGCGGCAAAGCGACGGCAGAGACGATCGTGGCCCGAAAATCTCGCAAAAATAGCAACACTACCAACACGGCCAACATGGCGCCTTCATACAGCAGCCCCATGGAGGCATTGAACTCTTCAGAAACAGGCGTCACAAAGTCAAAAGATTCAGTAATGTGAATATTTGGATGTAATCGCTCCAATTCTTTCAGTCTTGTGCGTACGCCTTCACCAACCTCAATATCACTTGCACCCCGGGAACGAATCACTTCAAATCCCACGACAGGTTTTCCATCTAGAAAGGCTGCAGATTTAGGCTTTGCATAAGTATCACGAACCGTT
Source organism: Legionellales bacterium (assembly GCA_023266435.1). Lineage (GTDB taxonomy): Bacteria > Pseudomonadota > Gammaproteobacteria > Berkiellales > Berkiellaceae > JAHFQF01. The sequence continues at coordinate 3,062 of JAHFQF010000066.1, forward strand.
GCTACCTGCTCCAGACGGACATGACGGCCATCAGATAAAGTGAGATCTAACTTAGCCAGTTCTTCAGCCGATTTGAGAGAAGACAAAGTGCGTAAAGGTTGCTCTGCACCACCAATCTCTGCTTTACCACCCGCACGTTCAATTTGGACATTGGCTAATTGATGAGATATATCTGAAGCGGTAGTATTCAATGCCTGTAACCTGAGTGGATCCAACTCCACCGCTACTTCACGGCTCACTCCCCCAACCCGATTTACAGCGCCTACACCGCGAGCTGATAATAAAAGCTTGGCAATGTCATTGTCTACATACCATGACAAGCCTTCTGAATCTAAAAGAGAAGACGTGATGGTATACGCCAACACAGGACTCGCAGCAAGCTCTACTTTATTGACTAAAGGCTCTTGTAAACTGGTAGGCAAATCACTACGTACTTTAGTCACCGCAGAGCGCACGTCATCCAATGCTTCTTGTACCGGTTTTTCAATCCGAAATTCAGCAGTGATAGAAACCAATCCATCATATACTTTGGTATGTAAATGCTTGAGCCCCTGTAATGTTGCTAAACTATTTTCCAGTTTGCGGGCCACTTCATTTTCTAATTGATTGGGTGCGGCGCCAGGTAAGGTGGCTGTCACGGTAATCATCGGCAAATCAATGTCTGGAAAGTTTTGCACTTTCATCATTTTAAATGAATATAAACCTGCCAAGGTCATTAGCACAAAGATCATAATGGTCGGGATAGGATTTTTAATCGACCAGGAAGAGACATTCATCATCTTAGTTCACCACTTTGACCATATCGCCATCATTTAAAAAGCCGGCGCCCTGCACAGCAACTTGTTCTTTAGCCTGAATTCCCTCAAGAATTTCCACATGATCGCCCGCCCGCAACCCTGTTTGTACTTTACGCTGAGCCACCTTATGGTTTTCATCTACAACAAATAAGTAGGTGAACCCATCACGCACAACTAACGCCTGCTGTGACACAGTCAGGCCTTCTTTTTGTCCCAAATGAATCACTCCTGAAGCAAAAGTACCTGCTTTTACTGCAAGGTTCTCTGGCAAGTCCACGTACACTAAGATATTACGCGTTTGTGGATCAGCACTGGGGCTTATTGCACGCACAGTCCCTTTCAGCACTGTGTCACCTGCTGCTGTCACACGCACTGTTGCATTTTTTTTGATACGAATGACCTCTTCTGCAGTGACCTCCGCACGCCACTCTAAACGATTTTGTCGTATGAGCCTAAACAGCTCCTGACCTGCACCTACCACAGCCCCCATCGTTGCATTCCGCGCTGAAATCACCCCTTGATCAGGTGCTTTTACCTGTGTATGCGCTAAACGTAGTTGTGCCGCTTGATACATCGCTTGTGCAGCTTCATACCGCGCCAGTGCTGTTTTTTCCAATGTAAAATATTGATCCAATTGCTGTTTAGAGAGTGCATCTGTTTTTTCAATATTCCGGGCACGTACTGCATCCGCTTTGGCACTTTCGTAAGCAGCCAAGGCCTCCATACTATGTGCTCTGGCTTGCAATGTCTCCGCTTGACTTGTCTCACTAGTAAATGTCGCCAGCACTTGCCCCTTGGTTACGATATCACCCACATTGACATGCACATTGGCTAATCTCAGCCCATTTACTTCTGCACCGACGATGGCTTCTTGCCACGGCAAGATATTGCCATTTGCACGTAAAGAAATTGGCATACTCACCACTTTAGGTTGCGCGGTGGTAATGGTCAAAGCAGCTTTCACTTCCCCGATTTCTGAAGACTCTTCCCCAGTATCGCCGCCATGCAAAATTTTATACCCAAGCACACAGACAATGAAGACGATTATCCACACTTTGGCTTTTTGAGATAATTTTGGAAAGTGTGCAATGTTCATGTCTTATCCTCATTTTCTTCAAATTTTTTCTCTGCACTCCAGCCACCACCCAATGCCCGATAGAGTGCAATCCAAGCGGCAATGCGTTCAAATCGCAAGTTAATCAACAGGTTGTCTGCAGCCAAGCGATAGCGACGCGCCTCTTCTAACTCCATCAAACTTGCAAGGCCCTCTCCATATCGAATCTCAGTGCCAACAAAAGCCACGGCATAACCCTCGGCCGCCGTTAAAGCACCCTCTACGCGCTTAGCAATGTTATCTAATTCAATCAAGGCTTTTTCTACTTCATAGATTGCTTGACGCACACTGGCCTGATACGTGGTGATGGCTTGTACATACGCTGCTTTTGCTGCATCTGTCTTTGCATTCAAGGCGGGTAAACTAAAAAACGGCATACTCACACTGACAGGACCAATAGACCAGGCATTAAAGCTGCGCTCTACACCAGAAGCCAACAGGCGATTTGCGCTCACGCTTCCATGAATAGAAAGCTGTGGCAGCATGGCTGCACGTGAAACCCCCACCAACGCGCTGGTAGCAACCACCTCACGTTGAGCGGCAAAAACATCCGGTCGCTGCGCAATCAAATTAGCAGGCACTGCTGGGACAGTGAGTAAATCATCCAACGCTTTGCCCTCTGCTGAACGAGCTAATGGATGTTGCTCTTCCGAATGCTCCAGTGCTTCACGCACCACCTGCTCTTCTAAAGCAGTGAGCACCACCAAACTTTTGATGAGCTTTTCGCATCCTGCTGCTTGCTGTATCACGCGATTGTTTGCTTCAGCATAACTCGCACGGACTAGTGCGGCGGAGCCAGGAGAGGTAAAGCCCACTTTTTCTGTAATCGCAGTTAATGAATTAGTTTTCTCGCGCGAGGACAAGTCGAGACGGCTGATTGTCAACTGCTGGGCACACAAACGATAAGCAAAATAGCTTTGCGCCATTTCTGCGGCTACCAACACACGCGCCTGATGCCATTGTGCTTGAGCGGCCTGATCTCGAGCTTTTAAACCATCCATCGTAGCAAAACTCTGCCCCCATAACCCAGGTTCCCAGGAAGCTTGTGCAGCGCCGGAAATCAATGTATGCGGCGATACGTTGCCTGCACTCACGCTATGGGTTCCGGAGGCAAGCAAAGTAACATCCGGGAAAAGTGCCGTTGCACCAGCAATGCGGTTTGCTCTGGCTGATACGACTTGGGTTTTTGCTGCAGCTAAGGTAGGGCTATGTTTTTGAGCAAGCGCAATCCACTCAAGCAATAGAGGATCATCAAAACGACTCCACCAACTCACCAAATCGGTTGTCGCACCTTGATGTGGCATCGGCGCGTTCCACTCACTGGCGATAGGCGCCCCTACATTGGGATTAGGCGACACCCAAGCAGCACAACCCGCAAGGAGTAAGAATAAGAGCAGTACACTGGAGTGATAAATTTTATAAATCATTGCTTTACTTTCTTGTGCTTTAACCCGAATGTGAGATTTTGTGCTAAGAAACACCCCTGAGGGTCTAGCGTGAAATTCTGCCTCCAAACATCGTAGCACAAAACCCATAAATTGGGTTACCTGAGGAAAGAGGCAATCCAAAAACATGCCCCTTAGGAATCTAATTAACTTTTTCTGAAACTATACTCAAAGCGATGAGGATTGTAAGCTGACAATAACAACATGCCTTAATCCACACGAAAAGAGCATATTCTGTCTTCCAATGTATAACCAACAGCGCGGCGCCGCTGCTTTCCTCAACCATGCAGCCACCATATACTCATTTGCGGCGGCATGCCAAGCCCACACATTCCATTCTAGACCATGATGCGCCTCTCCGAGACACAGGTCTTTTAAAAAGAGCATGGCAATGCCTAGTAAGTTGACCGAAAGCTTGACAAGCTTCAAAAAAAGCGGAACATAACTCAATTAGAAAGGAGACGCCTATTATGAAAAAAAATCTCTTTCAATTACCCGACATCATCACACCTTATACAGGCATTTTATTGGATGCTTATGGCGTTTTTTGGGGAGGCAACGGCGTTGGCCTATTACCTGGTGCTTTAGATGCCATGAAACAATTGGTGGACATGGGGAAAGTCGTTGGCATACTCTCCAACAGCACTCAATTAGTGGACAAAGAAATAGCGAAAATTCAAGCACATGGCGTCATCGAAGGAATGCATTATCATTTTTTTCTCACCTCTGGAACAGTAACCCAGCATTTTTTCGCAAACGAAGAGCTACCGTTTGATATATGCAATCAAAAATATTGGGTACTAGGAGAGTACGACGCACTCAAGTCTCCACATATTGAGCTTTTTGCAGGCTCTGCTTATACAGAAACTGCGGATATTGAAGAAGCGGATTTTATTTATGTAGTCACTCCTCAACTACAAGGGATGGATCAAACCGATCCAGACGTTTTTCAAGCACAGGTACAAGCCATTGCTCAGCACAAACTGCCCATGGTTTGCGCTAATCCTGATCTATTTGCGCATGAGGGCGCGCCGCCTAAAGCAGTTGTGCGACAAGGTAGTATTGCCAAGCTCTATGAGTCTCTAGGTGGATTTGTATTTTATATTGGGAAACCACATCCATTTATTTACTCTGCAGCGTTAAAATGCTTTTCTCAAAGAAACGTTTGTAACAGTAAACAAATACTCATGATTGGCGATACGCCTGAAACTGATATCCGAGGTGCAAACAACATGGGCATGGGCTCGGCTTTGATTCTACAAACTGGCATCATGGCAGATAGACTAGCCAAGAATTATCAATCCCTGGAGGAGTTGCCTCTTAGCGACCAACCTGATTTTTTTATAGAAAAGTTGCAATATCATGCCATTTGAACTGCACCCAAATCTACACAAAAAGTCTTTCATTCAAGACCTGCCACTCTGTCGTGTGTTATTAGAGGACAATCAATACTATCCCTGGATTTTTTTAGTCCCTCGCCGAGCAAATATCAGCCGCTTGATGGATTTAGAGATGGGCGATCAACTGCAGTTATTAAAGGAGCTTGATTTTTCCCAGAAAACAATTTGGAATGCGTTTGAACTCACCCAATTGAATGTGGCTGCGATTGGGAATAAAACTCCTCAACTGCACGTCCATGTCATTGGTAGAAGAGAAAGTGATCCAGCATGGCCTAATACGGTGTGGGATCACCCAGCGCATCAGCCTTATCTGCCCACTCAAAAAGACGTAGTGATTCGGATGCTTACAGAGAAATTTTCAACTTACCAGGTGGAATAAACTCAGTATGTGGCAATCATCCAAGTGGAACGGTCAAATGAAGGCTGGTCTGTTTCTCAATATGATTCTATTTGTCATGCTCTTCCTGCAAAATGCAGATGGGGATTTGTGAAACCTATTTTTTAAGGTAAATGTAAGCGCTCAAGTGATATCCGGAAGCGCGACGCCTACCTTCGCATCTTCGCTACTTCGCTCACAAAAGCCGCCAGTCTACCCAATCCCCTCTCCCACAATTAATGTGGGAGAGGGTGGCCGAAGGCCGGGTGAAGGCGCGGCTGAGCTTCAAGCTCGCTCACACAAAGATCTTCGGGTCTGCTCGGTTCCTTTGATACTATTTGAACACTTACAGGTAGGTCTCTCTGAGCATCGATACGAATGATAGCGTATCTCTCCGCTGTATTTACATGAACCGACATCCCCACCAATCCACACGTAATATCGGTTGATCTCTATGCATGTCATCATCCAATGCTGGAACTTCGGCTTTAGCTGCAGTATTTGGACCGGCACTACGACGAGTAGTAGCCGTTGTATCCGCAAGTGGTGTCATTGCAGGTGATGTTGGAGTATCCAAAACTTGATCAGCCACTGTCGCGCCATCAAGCACGGGCACTACCACTGGTACTGCAGGCACTACTGGTTTAGGAGATGCTGCAGGTGCTGCTGGTTTAGAAGATACTGCGGGTACTGCTAGTTCAGGAGGCGCATCAAAAAAAGCGACAAAAGCACCAATCTTGTCTGAGCTAAATCTCACTTCAGGCACTTCTACAGGTCTGCTTTCCACGCTCATAGGCACTCCACCCCAGCCACCATATGAAATACCAGGACCATTTGTAACAATGTCTCGCACATAGAGAGTTTTCGTGCCGATCCTGAGCAGCTTCTCTATGATTAACTGTGTTAAATCTGCCAGTAATTGCTCTGTGTTACCACCTGCTTGAGTAATTTGATCCTGAAGTTTAGGACCATAAAAAAATGCTAAGAGTTTTAAATCATCTGTGTTTATAAGATATTCTTTGGTGCTGCTATAATAACGCGATTTAGGACCCGTAATTTTGTGAGATCCATTTGCTTGTTTTTCTACATCAAACTCTCTTCCATTCAAACGCGCACCCAACAACACCTCTGTTGCCAACGACGCTAATTGTTTAAATGCTGGATGATTAGGATATATTTCTGCTAATTTTAGCAACGCGTCACGACATTTTGTGGGGTTTATTTTAGGTTTTTTCTTCTGAGCATCTAAGACCATGCGACGTTGCCATGCTGTAATACCCATTAAGGACTGCTCTATCGGTTGCTGACTTTTACTAAGCTGTACTAATAAGTCATGCACCATTACTTCTAATAAAGTTTGTGTGTTTTCACTCGGAGTATAGCGTGAAACCATTGGCTGCACTACCGTATCCGCACTAAAAATAAACTTTAGCGCGTCGATAAATTCCTCTAAATTGGCTTCACCAGTCATATTCGTTGTATAAAGTTCGAGAAGACAGTTGATGTTATATAAAGGATTTCTTGCATGCCATGTATCATACTTAGGAAATCTAGCTAAAACTGCGCTCATGCTTAGTCTCTCTTTTATATCTGTAATAGTCACTGGAATGCAGTCTATCATAAATACAGCCTTCAATGAAGCGGGCTAACTACTTAAAACAATGGGGATTTGCATTAAAGAGTGTGTATTCACTGATATCTGATTTTAGACCGAGCGCTAAACCATCAGCAGCAGCCCATATGTATACCCAAGAAACTCCAAAATATTGGAAATGCCATTTTTTACTAATAAAAGCACAGAAGCTGCTCTAACCACTTCACTTCCATGCACACCATTGTCTCTAGTCTTTTTTCTTTGGAGACCCTAATTTAAAAAAGCAAAATACTTAAAAATGTTTTTTATTAGTGTCGGCGCAATGTCGGCAATTAAGCGTAAGCAGCTAAAAATTGATTAAATTGACAATCATTGAGAAATGATTTAGCTTCTATGCGCCACAAAAAACGAATTTTATATCATGCCTTTGATAGAGTTTAACTCAACAGTCCCGAATTTTACTGATCCGAATGTTACCTATCCTATTGCGCAATTTGGTGATGGGCCATCTATCGATACTAGTTTGGAACCAGTGTTTCGCAATGCTTATGAATATGAGTATTTTACTTTCGTGCTTTGGCGTCTTTGTGAGCTCTCTCAGGTGGCGATCTGGACATTGGGATATAGACAGATGGCCTCTCATATTCGCCCTTTATGTTTTGAGTTCTTAAATAGGCCTCTCTCGGAACCCTATGGCGCGGGGAATCCTATACCAGAGAGGGCGCCACTTATGCCTGATATTTTGACAGACTCTTTGCCATTTCAAACCAACCAGAGAAAAGAAAATTTTTTAGAATTAGCTGTGCACCGCCCTTGCCATAGATTTGTCGATGACTTGGATAATGCGTACTATTATAATAAGCCTCTGCCAAGATTACAGAAAGAAACACGTAAAATTGGTCTTGGCGCACTGCAGCTTGAGCGCGCCTGGCAATCAATCCTGTTTTTCGCCAGCATTTTTTCTAATTTAGTATTACTAGAAAAGCTACAACCGTCCGCTAGCTTTGTTAAAAAAGTACAAATAGCACGAGCACACCCAGCCCAAAGACAGCATACGCCGCTGCAACACGATTGCTGGAAGCCGTTCAAAAAAATGAAAATATCACT
>JAHFQF010000067.1:0-4407 GCA_023266435.1 Legionellales bacterium
AAATTTAATAACTTACCTTCATTAGTGCCACAAACGTTAAGAGCCAGTGCACTTGTGTCAGAGCCCAGCAGTTACACGCTATGGGTGTTGGTTATCATACTAAGTCTGGTTTTCATTAGACGACAGAAAACTTGCCAGTTTTAAAACTAAATCATATAATTTACTTAGTTTTAGTTCCGCATTTTTCTGGTTTAAACTGGGCGGCTGTAATCTCACGCAAGGTGTTAGTAGTATGAAAACACTCCAATCTCTTTTATGTATTTCTTCACTCATTCTGGCCATGGCGGTACATGCTGAACCCATTGATACTCAACGTTGGTTTGATTTTGACTTGTATGCAAAAAAGAAAGCACCAGAAACCAGCAAAAATCATCAATTGATTCACGCCAGAGAGGCGCATGCCCGGGGATATACAGGCAAAGGGATAGTCATTTCTATTGTGGATTCTGGAGTAGATGTTAACCACCCTATGTTTAAGAACAGGTTACTGCCAGGCTGGGATACGCGTACTAGCTCTCAACCGAATCAGTCCGATGAAGATGGTCATGGTACACACGTAGCAGGTATTGCTGCTGGTGGAGCGGTCCCAGGTTATGAAAAATATCGGGGTGTTGCTTATGAAGCGACCATTTTGCCTGTGGTATTAAATTTTGAAGGTAGCTCTGATAGAACAACAGCCAAAATGATTGAGTACTCCACTCGATATGGCTCTGTGGCTAGCAACAACAGCTGGGGTTATTCGGAAGAAATCTATGATGATATTACCGGTCAGCTAAAAGGCTATTACAGTGTGCCGATTACTGAATTTACCCGCAATGATTTTATGGGCACCATGCCGCATGAAATGAATGCGTATATGAAAGCAGCTCAAAAGGGCCATGTGTTTGTTTTTGCAGCCGGCAATCATTATAAAGGGGATGCTTATAAAGCAGAGCCAGGTTTGATGGCAGCATTGCCTGAACGTTTTCCAGAGCTAAAAGGACACTGGATATCGGTTGTGAATGTGGATATGAATGGACGGATTGCTGATAGTTCCCATTATTGTGGTGCTTCTGCAGACTGGTGTATTGCTGCACCGGGCAGTGACATTAATTCTGCCCAATCTGGAGGGACTTTTGTGGAATACACAGGCACTTCCATGGCAGCACCTCATGTGACAGGTGGTGTCGCAGTAGTAACTGGCGCATTTCCAAATCTTTCTAGTGAAAAAGTCGTGAATCGATTATTTGTGACCGCCAATCACACTGGAATTTACGCCGATAAGCAGATTTATGGACATGGTTTGATGAACTTAGATCAAGCCACATTACCCATTGGTCAATTGATGTTACCAACGGGTAAAAATGCCTTGCAAACACGCTATGCTTTCGCGTCACAATGGTATCAGTACGGTCAATTATTGCGCTTGCCTAAAGAATTAGAGTCTCTCAAAATAGCTGCGGTGGATGAGTATGATGGTGCTCGTTTCCTCCTGCCTGTCAGTACGATTTTACAGTCTAATACCAAGCCAACTTCCACGTTAGCTGAAAATTTTACGGAGAAAAAATTCGCTTTACAAACCGCACAAGTCGGAGATGATCGCCATCAATTCCGCTTGCAATACCACCGTGAAAATACGGGGGAGATGACCAAGACACGTTGGCAATGGCAACAGAATATGGATGATTTGGGGCAGGTCGGTGTAAGCTTTAATACACCGTATCAGTGGTTACCTAAATCTGAACCAGATGCCATGCTGAATACGGTTTGGCAACATCCCTACCTACAATTAACAGGCAAAGGATACCAAGCACAGTATCAAGGTCAATCCACTTATGCTCCAACTGTGATGCTCTCTGTTGGGGAGTCAGAATTAGACGGTGAGCAAGGTAATCTCATGCAACATGCTCAAAATTATGGAGTATTATATCAACAGCCGCTCTTGCACTATGACATTTTATCCTTACAAGCCGTGATGGGGTCATTAGTTGAGCCAAATAGCGTGTTGGGCGCCCATGCCAGTGAAGCCTTTAGCTCAGCAGTACAGACACCCACGTATTATACTGGTGTCCAAGGAGCGCTCGCTGTAAATGCAGATTGGCAATGGTTAGCAGGGTTTTATCAAGGTAACACGCAGACAGATCGCAATGAAGCTGGGTTAATCCGTCACCTGTCTAATATCAAGACAGACAGCATGCATACTGGATTGGTTTATGCACATGATAAAACACAAGGCGGCTTTTTAGTCAGACAGCCTTTGCGTGTCACATCAGGACAGGTGATGTTGCATTTGCCAGTGGAAGTCGATGCAGATCAAAATGTTCAGTACCAAGATCATGCACTCAATCTACAAGCTAACCGCGAGTTAGAATACACATGGTTCTATAAGGCCCCCTTAGAGAAAAATTGGGATTTCACGGTAGTGACACAATATCAAGATCAACCACAAGCGCATCCTGAGTTAAATCATAATGCGAGTGGGGTGGTGTATTTTACACGTAACTTCTAATCCGCTCCGACCCATTTGGGTTTGAATGCAGGTGGCGCAAGTGTGCCACCTGCTCTCATAAAGAGCCTAGGATCTACTCGGTTCCTTATGCATCATCACCAAAAGAAAATCATCAATCCGAGGCCTAAAAGAACGCGGTAGATTACAAAAGCAGTAAATCGCCACTTTCTTATCCAATGAAATAATAATGACATGGTCATGTAGCTGGTAATGGCAGTCACAATGACTGCTATGATCGTTGGCAATAGATCAATGTGACCAAAATCAGTTTTGAGTCCCCGGAAAATTTCATAGAAAAAAGCCAGCGCAATGGTTGGAATGGCCAATAAAAATGAAAACTCAGTGGCGTGTTGTCGGGAAAATCCCAGTAATAGGCCAGCTGTGATGGTGATGCCACTACGCGAGGTACCTGGAATGAGTGCTACGGCTTGAAAGCATCCGATGAGCAACGCTTGTGCTACAGTCAAATGCTGAGTGTGCCCTACTTTTTTTTGACTGTCTGCCCACCAAAGTAATAATCCAAAGAAGATGCTAGTTACAGCGATTACCTGGGGGTTGCGCAAGTATAGATCGACTTTATCATGTAGAAAAAATCCGACGAAACAAGCGGGGAGAGTTGCCACGATAATATTGCGTATCAGTGCAATCGTTTCTGCACGAGCTGGAGAGCTTGCTTTTAAAGCATGCCAATGCGCAATGAGCATGGGACGAAAAAAGCATAAAATTGCAATCAAAGAGCCGAAGTGTAAGGCAATGTCAAAAGATACCCCTTGATCAGGCCAAGCAAAGAGCTCTGGAATTAAAATCAGATGCCCTGAGCTGGAAATGGGTAAAAATTCAGTAATTCCTTGAATAATTGCTAAAACGCAGGCATGCATCAAATCCATTCTGATTCTCGATCGAGGTTGTGGGGATAATTCTGAAATCATAACGGGTTCTGTCATCTAAAACAAACCATACTGCTGATTGCGCTGGGGAGTCTCTTCAGCCAAGAAATAGTAGTCTGATTAATGAATAAATGGATTCGTATTGCCTTGAATGGCTGCAATTTTGAGATTACGAGTTTTTTCCCAGGCTGAGGGCGGATGTAATCGATGCCACTGTTGATATTGGGCAAGTTCTTGGTTGGTTAATGAAATTTGATAGTGTTGATGCATATATAAATAAGCTCGTGCAATCATACCACGGGTATACGCTGGGGGTTGGATCTGATGGTTGGCTTTGTCAATGATGATGTCACAGCTAGGAATTGTAATCAGATCAGGCGCAGGGGGAATGATTGCAAAGCCATAGTCATGGCGCGCATGATTGATACTGGGAATGGCAGGTACTAAATTGTGCATGTCTGCTTCCATGCGTTGAAATAAAGCGTCAGTGTCATGACAGCATCGTCTGCCTTGATAGGCTTTACCCTGAGTTGAATGACAAATGGGCTGTTTCCAACATAATCGCTGGGATCCGAGGTGGCTCAATGGTACCAAATGTTCCCAAGAAATTTTCTTAGCATGTTGAGTAATTAATTCGGGATCTGAAAAAAGGAGCTCTCCTTTTTCATTAAATGGCTTTTTGCAATAAAAACTCTCTGGGTTGGACTGATAAATATTAAGTAAAGCTTTTTTGGCTGAAAGATAAGCGTTTTTTTTAGCGTTTGCTACATTTACAAATGCTAAACTGCAAACTAATATGAGTGTGAATAATTTTGTCACAGTAGTAGAACAGAAAATTTTAAAGGAGCATTCTACTGAATTCTTCTGAAAATGCAAGGTGATTACTTAAGAGTGCAATCAGTACTCTAGAAAGCGTCAGGATTAAAAATTAAGGGGATGGCATGTTAAAAAAGATGTTGGGTGTTTTGCTCTTAGGATATGCGGGGCAAAGTTTGGCAATCAATAGCTTAGGTCAAGCAGCGGACGGATTGT
>JAHFQF010000067.1:4417-10889 GCA_023266435.1 Legionellales bacterium
TTGTTTGGACCGGTCAGTGTGATCACTATGTTGATGGAGTTGGCCTGCTATATTATTGGGACCTCTTTCTGTATTGGGGCAATCATGCAATACCGGATCCATCGTCAAAATCCTAAGCTCACGCCATTGATGACACCGGTCGTCATGCTAGTAGTAGGGGTATTATTGATTTTGGTGCCGTATTTTAGTTTATTGCCAGGGGATTCTTTCAGTGCTTCTGAGCAAGAAAAACGAGACTCTGCAGCAGCAGCACAAGTGATTCGTGAATACAATGCGCAACAAGATCAAACAAATACCTCAGAGACACAAAACGCAGACTCGCAACCTAAAAATCCCAATGATTATTGGCAGTAACTGTGCCTTGATACTACGTGAACGCGTCCTATTGGTAATGAGTAGAATGGCGTCCCCCTATTAGGGGGACGCGCACTTAGCTTTAGCGATGCTTGTTTTTTCTGTTTTTCGGGGGCTTTGGATGTTTTTGATGTGGTTGATGCGTTTTCTTCGCCTGGAATTGGAATGCAGCCTGCGCGGGAGCAACTGGTGGAGGCTGCATAGCAAGCACATCAGCGCCTTGTGCTGCAGTGTGCGCTTCGGTTGTTGTATCTGCCTCCTCGGTAGCATCAACACGAGCAGCCGCTTGTTTCTGCGTCAGGGGCTTGATTGCAGCGTCAAATTTACCTTTTAACTCTACTAGTGTATTTTGCAACACAGAGCCGAATTGAGGGGCTATATCCACTCCTGCAAGCCATGCAATTGGTCCAAGGACAGGAAGTGTGACATAGTAAGCTGTCTTTGTAACCAAAGTGGTAACACCAGCTGCAGCCTGCCATGCTAAACCGCCACTGAGACTGTCTTGGGTGGATTTAAGAATTTGATTGAATTGCTCAATAGCAGATCGTTTAGCATCTTGACTGTAATCGATGTGCTGTGCTTCAAGTGAGTCATGCTGGGCTGTTGCTTTAGGTGCCCAAGTACTGGAGCCTAAGGATTTATAGGTCTCAGCGTAGGTTGCTAAGATGCGCAATAATGTTTGGTGAAAGCTTTTAACGACATCGTCTGGTGTTGCACAGGTAGCAATCGCGGTATCACAGTCTGCGAATAGTTGCGTCACAGCTGTGGTAAAAATGGCATCCAATTCTTTTTTGGTAGCCGGTGTACTGGCTACACTAGGGCCTTGATCGCTAGATGCAACATCAGCATGAAGGGCGGCTATGTTGGTATCTGTGGCATTTTCAGCCTGTTCAGCGGGTGGAGGGACCATGCTCTTCGCGGTCTCTTGAACTTGGTCAGCGTGGGACATTTCTGTTGCAGACATGATAGCTCCTTGCTTATTGCAGTATTGGGGGATGGGCAAAATGCTCAATCTAAAACCCGACAACCTGCTACTTTATAATGGGTGTGAGGTAAACGTTCAAGGAAAAAAATAAAAAGGCAACCAAAGTACTCTAGAACGTTTACGGCCCTGTTAGTGTAAAAAAAGCGCTGATGATTGGCAATATATTTTACTAAATTGATTTTCAAGTCGCCTGTTATGCGTAGATAAAGGGCTTCTTTCTCGGGAAGAAGCCCTGCTGTGTCTTTTTATTGAAATTGTAGTTTGAGTCGATCTGCAAATGCCTGCGGATCGACATTTTGTTGTCCTTGTACCCGTTGCCCCACTAATCCTCTTTGCATCAGGCTTAGGTACGGGGTGACAGCAGCATAGCTTGGCGCCGAGGCTATCGCATCTGATGTTAAATGGCTTTGTAAGGCAGCTAAAACTTCTTCGTTGCTTGGTTGATCAGACATTGTGAATGTCGGTGCTCGTTGTCGCAGAATTGCTTGGACTCCCATTATCAATTGACTGTGTTGTTCTATCGCAGTTTGCAGCATTTCTTGTCGGCGTGCGAGCAGTGTCGACATATGTTGTGTGACGTCTTGCATGGTGGCGTCTTGGGGGAGCTGTTGGTCACTGGGAGATTGTTGATTAATAGAATGAATACAGGCACGCAGCTGTGTTTCCAATGCTTTTGATGCTTGCTCAAGTGTTTTTTTGGCAACATTAAACTCTTGTTTTACGCGCTCAGATTCAGCTTTATTGGCAGTCTCTAGTGCTTTTACTTGTACAGTCAAATCTTCGATGGCGTGAGTATAGCTTGCTTTTAAATCAGAAAACTGTCGTTCAAAATTAGCACGTATTTCAGGCATACAACGATAGGCGAGCATGGCTTGGTAAGTTGCTGTGGCTTCTTGATGTAAACCCAATGTATCATGCCAAGCATTGACGATGGGCAATACTTCATCTGGAATACGTTTTAATATACTTGTTCTGGGTAGCCAAGTAGATCCCTCTGCGCGAGTCACGAAGCCTAGCGTCTTTCTAAGAAACCAGCTTGTTGTAGAATCTTGCAGCTCAGGGCCTTTTGCGAATTCATTCAATAACATATGCAATTGATCGAGTACCAATCGACTATTGTAGATTTCCGGTAAATAATCTTGTAATTCACCTTGGCGGAGTCTTGCATAAGCATTTGCGCCTGTGTCTTTAAAAATACCGCCGTCAATAGCAAGTAGCACTTTTTCAAAAAAAGGCTTCACTTTGTCTAAGTTTTTTGGGGCATTATCTTGATAACAGCGATATAAACACTGAAGATAGCTAATCGCTGTCTCTAAAAATTGATCTAAGGCTTCAGCCTGAGGTTTTAATTTTAATAGCTCGTTATACCAGCGTTCTAAATCTGCTAAAGATTGTGCAGGGATTGTAGCAAGTTCCGGGTGAGGCTGCTGATCGGTTGCCGCCATAATAATACTCCTTGAGTGGGCTGTTACAGGGGTTTTTTGTCATTTTCTATTTGCTCCTTTATTTCAGCCATTTTTGCTTCAATTTGCAAGGACATTCTGTCTTTATTCTCTTGAGGCAGCTTAACCAGCTTCAATTGATCGAGTGCGCTATGGTATTCCCCTAATTTTTCTAAATATTTTGCTTGATAAAAATGCATTGAAGTTGGTTTCCCGGCTTGTCCATAAGCTCTGCTAATTAAGCGCAAGGTAAAAGTATTCTCGCCATAGTGTAGATGGTATTGATCTAATAATTGAATTGCTTTTTTAGGTTGCTCAGCTTGTAACTGTAATTCTACTAAGGTAACCACCAGCGCGAGCTCAGCGGGACGTGCTTTCACTGCTTGCTGCAGTAGTTTAACAGCTGTTGAAAGTTGATTTTGTGCCACGTAAGTATCAGCAAGGGCAACAAGGATGTAAGGATTGTCTGGATCATTGGCAGACAGTGTTTGTAGGAGAGAGAGGGCTTTTTCGCTTTGATTATTTGCCAATAGCCCCAAGGCTAATCCATATTGATGCGCCAGTTTAGCACTCTCAGGCGCAGTTTCTTTTAAAGGTTGCTCAAAAAATGCCACACTGTCTTTAGGCATGGTAAATTGTTCATTTTTCAGCCGGGCTTTAGTAAACCAGAAGTCTTGGTGTCTCAAGCTATCCTGGACTTTAGGCAATTGTTGTGCGCGATTTTTCGCATCTGCGATACGTGACTGGGTTAAAGGGTGAGTTTGTAAGTATTCAGGGACATATTGTCCTGAAAAACGTGAACTTTGATGTAATTTTTCGAAAAACTTAGGCATAGCCAAGGGATCAAAACCAGCATTTGACATGAGCTGAATACCAACACGATCCGCTTCTTGTTCATTGTTACGCGAGAAACTCAATGAGGATTGTGCTTGTCCAGCGATGGTAGCCATGAGCGCACCGCTACCAGCTTGTGGATTTTGAGTGGCTATAATGACAGCAGCAAGTGCTCCAGCCATGGTGCCGATGGTCATTTGTTTACGGTACGCATAAAGACGCGCAATGTGTCGCTGTGTCACGTGTGACATTTCATGGCTCATCACACTGGCAAGCTCATCCTCGCTGTCCGTGGTTAAAATCAATCCTGTATTGATGCCAATGAATCCGCCTGGTAAGGCAAAGGCATTGATGGCATCTTCATTAATGATAAAAAATTCAAAGGCAAATTGCTTATTTTGTTCCGCACTTTGTAGGCGTGTACCTAGCGCATTAATATAATTGTTAGCGAGTATGTCATGATTGAGTGGCATGGCATGACGAATGGTAATCATGGCACTTTGGCCTAAACGATACTCTGCGCTCGGAGATAATGTTTGCGAGCTAGGATCGCCCAAATCAGGTAATTGATCGGCCAGTAATATAGTCGGCAAGCAAGCAATGAAGAAAACAAAGGCGTATTTGCGCAATGCATATAATTTCATTTGGTTAACTTAAAAATAAAAATGTTTTCCTATTAAGCGTAGCATTTTTTAGACATTTCGGCCTATACGCTCTAAGATGGAATTAAAGCGCTTCTTGATAAAAGTAAGGAAACTAATTTTGTTCCAATTAATTTATCGCTGGTTGAATCGGACTTTTGGCGATGCGGAAGTATTGATTTTATTGTGCCTGATTGGTATCAGTCTGTTGATCATTGAAAAATATGGCAGCGTGTTTGCTCCGGTCTTTGTAAGTATTGTGTTTGCTTATTTATTGCAAGCACCTATTAATCAATTAAAAAAACTTAAAGTCCCTGAGTTTTTAGCGATGATATCGGTGTTTGGGCTTTTTATGACAGTGGTAGCAGTGATGTTGCTTTGGCTTGCGCCATTACTGTGGGAACAGTTAAGTAATTTTTACTATGAACTGCCTAGTATTGTCCATAAGATTCAAGCATTGGAAGAGCACATCCCTACTTCTATCCAAGCCTATATTCAAGCGCCGGATTGGCAACGCGCGCTAGAAAATTTTATGCAGACTTTTCAGTCCTATAGTCAGTATCTGATTAAATACGCGCTCTCTAATCTGCCGAGTTTAATGATGATCGCAGTGTACATCGTATTAGCGCCGTTATTAATCTTTTTCTTTCTGAAAGATCAGAAAAAAATCTTTGCTTGGTTTACTCAGTACCTTCCTGCGCATCGCCCCATGCTGAAAAATGTCTGGAAAGAATCCAATCGCCAAGTTGGGAATTATGTACGGGGTAAATTTTTAGAGGCACTGATTGTAGGTATCTTTACTTTCCTCGCATTCTTGATCTTTCAAATCAAATACGCTGCTTTGCTGTCTTTCTTAGTTGGGATATCAGTGTTTATTCCTTATATCGGCGCTGCAGTTGTTACTGTGCCTGTTGCTTTAGTTGCTTTGTTTCAATGGGGTGTGAGCATACAGACACTGTATCTATTAGGGGTGTATGGCATCATCCAAACATTAGATGGCACTTTATTGGTACCGATTTTATTTTCAGAAGCAGTGAACATGCATCCGATTGTGATTATTATTGCCACATTATTTTTTGGTGGGATCTGGGGATTATGGGGCATGTTTTTTGCGATACCACTTGCTGCTTTGATTCAAGCAATCTTACATGCTTGGCCCAGCGCACCTATGCAATCATAAAGATCACAGTAGTGGCATCACATGAGGTCCGTCGAGAGGGACTCTGTTTTTCAACAGCGCCATCCATGGCTACAATTGGCGCGACCCTACGCCAAATGGTCTCAAAACAGAATCCCTCCCGCCTGGCTTCTACTTTCAAATGTGATTAAATGGTTTTAACGGCAGACCCGAGGATCTTTGCGTGACTGAGCTTACAGCTCAGCCGCCCTCACCAGGCCTTTGCCCATCCTCTCCCTCAAATAGTGGGAGAGAGAAGTTGATAGACTGGCGGCTTTTGCGAAGGAAGTAGCAAAGATGCGGAGGTAGGCTGCCCCCGCATTGTTCTTTAAGTGTAGTGAGAGAGCAGCTACAAGACTTCTGTTGCGTGCTCTGCTAGACGTGACCGTTCGCCCTTCGCTAAGGTAATGTGCGCGCTGTGTTCCCAATCTTTAAACCGTTGCACGACATAAGTGAGCCCGGAGGTGGTTTCAGTCAAATAGGGTGTATCGATTTGAGAAATATTTCCTAAACACACAATCTTACTACCAGGCCCAGCGCGGGTAATCATGGCTTGCATTTGTTTGGCAGTGAGATTCTGAGCTTCATCAATGATAATGAATTTATTCAAAAACGTTCTGCCACGCATGAAGTTCAGTGAGCGCACACGGATTTTTTTGCGTGCCAAGGCTTCAGGAGTAGAAGCATCCCACTGTTCATTGTGTTGGGATTCGCCTAATACTTCTAAGTTGTCCATTAAGGCGCCCATCCAAGGGGTCATTTTTTCCTCTTCTGTGCCGGGGAGGAAACCGATGTCTTCTCCAAGTGGCACAGTGACGCGTGTCACAATGATTTCACGATAGCGTTTTTCAATCAGTGTTTGATGGAGTGCGGCTGCTAAAGTAATGAGTGTTTTACCAGAGCCTGCGTTACCAGCAATCGTCACAAAATCAATGTCTGGGTTTAATAAGAAATTAAACGCAAAATTTTGGGCCAAATTACGGGCATTGATCCCAAAGACATGATGTTTGGGTTTAAAGTAGTCCTTGGAATACTCAAT
>JAHFQF010000068.1 GCA_023266435.1 Legionellales bacterium
ATTCACTCAATTCAATTGGCTGATTCACTTTGACTGCTGCTGCAATCCCTTGATGTTTATCAGTGCCGACTGTCTCTGTCAGTTGTTTGGGAGTTTGAATTTCACAATGCACATCCCTTTCCTTGAGGCACGCCTGCAATACTGGATTAAAAGCCACTTTTTCTGTGCATAAAATTCGGTGCAACGCTGCCGGTCGATGATGAATGGCAGCCATCACAGGATGATGCCCATACACCCATTGCCATGTACTCATGTTCTTTTTACCTTACCCTTGGCATGGCCCTTACCTGTGCGCGAACGCCCAGAGCTCGAAGACTTTGTCTTATTTTTTGACTGCTCTTTGTCTTTTTTTGAGCCTTTTGCTTTTTTTGATTTATGTCTTTTTTTAGAATCAGCTTCTGGTGGTTCGTCTGCTTTATCCGGGTCATACAAAATGAGATCAATTTTACCAGCGAGTGGCTCTACTGCAAGTAGTTGCACAGAAAGCACATCTCCAATCTGGTATACCTTACGTGAGACATCTCCAGTCATGCGATGTTTGACGTTGTCATAGTGGAAATATTCTCGACCCAACTTACGAACGTGAATGAGTCCTTCCACGAAGACTTCATGCAGACCTACAAATAAACCAAAAGAGGCGACGTGCGAGACAGTTCCCATGAAAACGTCCCCAATCCGTGCTTGCAAGTATTGGCATTTCAGTGCTTGCACTACTTCCCGCGTCGCATCATCTGCTCGACGCTCAGTATGTGAGCAGTGCTCCCCCATTTCCAATAGCTCTGTACGGAGCGCTTCCTTGTCTGCTTTGGGGATTTTTTTATTCTGTAAGCAGACTTTAATGGCTCGATGCACAAGCAAATCTGGGTAACGTCGAATTGGCGAAGTAAAATGTAAATATCCCATGTAGGCCAAACCAAAG
Organism: Legionellales bacterium; assembly: GCA_023266435.1. Lineage (GTDB taxonomy): Bacteria > Pseudomonadota > Gammaproteobacteria > Berkiellales > Berkiellaceae > JAHFQF01. The sequence continues at coordinate 920 of JAHFQF010000068.1, forward strand.
TGACCAATATTATCCGGCGAATACATCGCTTGGCTGAGTGAGCGCAATAAGGCCATTTGCAGCATGTCTTGGTTGGGAAGATTTCGGATTTTTGCAACCACCGTATTATAATCTTGAGGAGTCGGTGTGTTGCCTCCTTTTAACTGCAACCCATACTCTGCCAGCATCGCACGCAGATCGGTCAATTTATCGTTGGTGGGCCCCTCATGAATGCGGTACAGTGCGGGATAGCTATTCTTTTTCAAGAAATCTGCTGAAGCCACGTTGGCTGCTAACATACACTCTTCAATGATTTTATGCGCAATGGTCCGATGTCTGGGCACAATAGTGCGTATACGACCTTCTTCATCAAATAAAATTTGTGTTTCTACTGTCTCAAAAGCAATCGCGCCACGCAATTGTCGGGCTTGCTCTAATACATGATATAAGGCCTCTAAATTTTCAAGCGGACCAACTAAGGCGCTATGCTTTTCTCGTAAGGCTTTATTTCCCCCCAAGAGTGCGGTCACTTCAGTATAAGTGAGACGCGCTTTTGAGCACATGACTGCCTCATAAAATTTTGCATCCTTGAGTGTGCCCGTGGCGCTTATTTGCATTTCGCATACAACACACAATCTATCGACTTGAGGCTTTAACGAGCACAGTCCATTCGAAAGCTGCTCTGGCAGCATAGGTACCACTTTATCGGGAAAATAAACAGAATTACCACGTTTAATGGCTTCTTTATCTAAAGGCATACCATGTTTTACATAATGCGAGACATCCGCAATGGCAACAAATAATCGATATTTCCCGCCAGTTTGGGGCTCACAAAACACAGCATCATCAAAGTCTTTTGCATCTTCACCATCAATGGTCACCAAAGGCAGATCTCTTAAATCAACACGCCCTTTGATATCTTGTGCATTCACCGTTTCTTGGATATGTTCACATTGTCTCACTACCTCAAGAGGCCATTCGGTAGGAATGTCATAAGTACGCAAGGCAATGTCTGTAAAAATACCGGACTGTTGGGGATCACCTAAAATCTCAACGATTTCCCCAGTCAATTTTTCATCGGTTTTTTCTTGTCTATCAATCGCAACGACAACGATATTACCTTCTTTTGCTGTACGTGAGCCTCGAGTTAATGTAATCGGCGCATGATTCTGATCTAAAGGCAGTACTGTGGGGGGCTCTGTATCTGTGACAAACTTACCGATGACTTTAGGCTGAATGGCTTCGACTATTTCGACTAAAGCACCAAATGCTCTCTCGTCATGATCATAACGGTTAATATTAACGACTATCTTGTCGCCGTCGTACAGTCCTTTTGCCTCATTCGCATATAAATAAACTAAATCACCGCCATCATCTGGTAAGACCATGACCTGACCTTTGACATCAAAACAGACAATCCCGGAAACCGACTCAATAAACTCACCGCCTAAAAAGCCTGCTCCTCGTTGTAATATCTGGCAATCTCGCACCATGGCTGACAAACGATGCTGCAGTGCTTCTTTTTGAGCTTGATCAGTGATGTTAAATTTTTGAATCAATTGCTCTGCAGAGATTGGCCGCTTACGCGAGTCAATGACTGATAAAATATACTCTCTAGACGGAATTGGGTTTTCATAATTCCGAGCTTCCCGCTCATAATGCGGATCGACTATTTTTGCTTTAACCATTCGGGTTCCTATATCTTGACTTTAAGGGCTGATAACGATAGCCTTCTTTATTGAATTGCCGAGGTGGTGGAATAGGTAGACACGCAAGTTTCAGATGCTTGTGGGGGAAACCCTGTGGAGGTTCGAGTCCTCTTCTCGGCACCAGTCGCGTTATTAAACCCAACCAGCCAACCGCTCATCCAAAATCATGTATTCTTCTCTTTCTGGCCCTGTTGAAAGCATGGCCACCTTAACACCTGTCAATTCTACAATGCGATTTATGTAACGTTGTGCATTTTTTGGCAACTCTGCGAAACTCTTACATCCCACGGTAGAGGTTTCCCAACCAGGAAATGACTCATACACTGGCTCAGATTCCGCTAAAATATGTTGTTGCGGCTCAAAATAATCGAATTGTTTACCGCGATAGCGATATGCTACGGCTAATTTAATCTCAGTGAAAGTATCTAAGACATCCAGCTTTGTAACACACAACCCAGATAAACTATTGAGCATAGCAGCACGCTTCAGTGCCATAATATCCAACCAACCACAACGACGTGCTCGACCTGTTGTTGAGCCAAACTCATGGCCTCGTTTTGCTAATTCTTTACCCGCATCATCAAACAACTCGGTAGGAAATGGCCCCAATCCCACGCGAGTGCAATAAGCCTTTGCTACCCCTAGGATATAATCCACCTGGTGTAGCCCAAACCCCGATCCACTGATAACTCCTCCAACTGTTGTTGTTGAGGAGGTAACAAAAGGATATGTACCATGATCGATGTCGAGTAATGTGCCTTGAGCACCTTCAAAAACAATTTTATCACCACGCGCATGATGCTCGGCCAAGCGACTGGGAATGTCTACCAATAAAGGAATGATGCGCTCACGCACACTGCATAGACTGTTAAAGACTTCTGCTTCATTGATTGGTGTCGTGTGGTAATAAGACTCTAAAATAAAATTATGATAAGAGAGCACCAAGGAAAGTTTTTCGCGCAGCTTTTCAGTATCTAATAAATCTTCTAAACGTAATGCACGTCTTGCTACTTTATCTTCATAAGCCGGGCCTATGCCGCGACAGGTAGTTCCTACGGCTTGTTTGCTTTGATTGGCTGACTCACGGGCTTTATCAATAGCCACATGGTAGGGTAATACCATGGTTGCTTGGGGAGAAATTCGTAAGCGTGCAGAGACATCGATGTCATTGCTTTCGAGCATCGCCATTTCTTGCAATAACGCTTCTGGGGAGACAACTACCCCATGGCCAATGTAGTTCATAGTTTGAGGGCGTAAAATACCAGAAGGGATCAAGTGTAAGACGGTTTTTTTGTCTTTGATAATAAGCGTATGACCAGCATTATGACCACCCTGGTAGCGTACCACTACCTGTGCATCTTGCGTCAATGCATCGACGATCTTACCTTTGCCTTCATCGCCCCATTGGCTGCCCAATACTACAATGTTACTACTCATTTAGTTAAATACCCTAATTAATACCAATGTCTAACTACACTCAAGGCTACGATGCCCACAACCATGCTGACTGCCCCGAAAAGCCTCAATGACCGCGGACTTTGCCCACAGACCATCTTAACATAATCTCGCCAACGTGTTGGACTAATGAATAAAAAAAGCCCCTCAATGACGAAAACTAAAGACAATGCTGCGAAAAAATCTTCCCAAAATATCATTTTGAGCCCCTTATTTACCTTTAGAACGCGACATGTAGTCAAAAAACTCAGAATTGGGATCCAATACTAAAACGTCCTCTTTTTGACTGAAAGAAGCTTTATAGGCCTCCATCGAGCGATAAAAGCGGTAAAACTCTGGATCTTGGCTGTAAGCCTCGCCATAGACTTTTGCGGCAACAGCATCGCCTTGACCTTTGAGTTCCTTGGCTTCCTTTTCAGCAGTTGCTAATAAAATAGTCACCGCAGCATCAGCCTCTGCTCGAATCTGCTCTGCTTTGGATTGGCCTTTTGCGCGGTACTCTTCTGCTACACGATGACGCTCCGAGCGCATCCGAGCAAATACACCGTCACTGACTTGGGTTGGCAGATCAATCCGCTTGACACGCGCATCGACAATTTCAATCCCCAAGCCTTGCGAATTACGTTGCGCCTCTAAACGCAACCTATCCATCACTGCCTGACGCTCGCCCGAGACAACTTCTTGTATTGTGCGCTGACCAAACTCGGCACGCACCCCATCGATAATCGACTCTCTCAATAACTTAGAGGCAAGCAAATTGTCCCCATTGGTCCGAATGAAAAAAGTGGCCACATCTTTTACACGCCATTTCACGAACACATCGACGATCAAGTATTTCTTTTCACCTGTGATCACACGCTCGGACTGCAGATCAAATGTTTGAATACGTGTATCAAACAAACGAACGGTATCCACAAAGGGCATTTTGACATGTAGACCCGGGGACAAAACAACAGGTTCCCCTGCTGAATTTTTTTTGATATCCCCCAGGCGGACAACCAAGCCCCGCTCTGTTTGATACACGGTAAATAAACTGAGACTGGTAATCATCATGACCAAAGCAAATAAAATTAACGTTGGTACTTTAAGCGAACCCATTTAGGATGCTCCTTTCGCTGGATAGCGACTTTGACGTTCAGGCCGTGTAGAGCGATCAGTGGCTTGATCACGATTATTGTCATCTGCACCTTTACTCATGCCAATAATCTTTTGCCAATCTTGCTCTACAATGTCTGCTGAATCTATTTTATTGGTATTTTCAGCTGAACTCACGGTTGATTGTTTGTACTTATCCAATGGCAAGTACATGAAATTATTGCCTGATTTAGTATTCACAAATACTTTGCTGGTACTCGTATAGACTTGCTCCATCGTACCCAAATATAACCTGTCTCGCGTTACTTGAGGTGCTGCACGATATTGAGGTAACAACTTCGCAAACCGATCGGTTTCCCCCTCAGCCAATAAAACCACCTTTTGTTTATAAGCTTTTGCATTTTCTACAATACGCTGTGAGTTACCCTGTGAAATTGGCACAATTTTATTGGCGTAGGCTTTCGCTTGGTTGATAAAGCGCTCTTCATCTTCCCGTGCTCGAATGGCATCGTTAAATGCTTCTTCTACCTCTTCTGGCGCTTTGGCCTGATTAATAACCACCGCCTTTACCACTAGCCCCACTTGGTAATGATTAAGATTTTTTTCGATTTGTTGCTTGATTTTTTCAGCGACAATCGCTTGCTCTGTAGTCAGCACTTGATCAAGCGTGGAATGCCCAACCACATAACGTAAGGCACTTTCAGTCACTTGTCCTAACGTTGCGTTAGGATCGACCAGATTGAATAAGTATTCCTTAGGATCGCTGACATGATAGTGAACCGCAATGGACACATTGACGATGTTCTCATCCGCGGTCAACATCATCCCACCATGTTGTGTAGTAGTGACATTAGTCACATTGACGATTTGTCGATTTTTAATGAGCCGAGGAATCCAATGTGGTCCTGGCCCTACTGTTTCTTGATAGGCGCCAAATCGAGTGATCACAGCCTGCTCTTGTGCATCCACAATAAAAATGCCACTGAGCACATAGAGCACACCCAAGATCAACAGAATAAAACTAAAAAACAAGGAACTGCCTGCACTGGCAGTCGGTGTTTTGTTTCCACCAAAAGTCTTGCCTATTTTTGCTTGCATCTTCTTAAGCAACTCGTCTAACTCCGGAGGGCCGTCCTGTTTTTTCTTACCCCATGGGTCCTCATCTTTTCCGCTGGGTTCATTCCACGCCATCATGTCACCTTAATAGTTTGTCGAATCTAGTAGTCGCTACAGTCTGATTAAACCGCAGCTCGGAGTTTGTACACAAGAGAAGCCCCGTGTTTATCTGGCAAGCCGGAGATCTATTTTTTGACAGCGCCATCCATGGCTACAAATGGCACATCCCTGCGCCAATTGGTCTCAATATAGCTCCCCGCCCCGTCAGACATACTGACATCTTGCTTTGCTCAAAAACTCCGAACCGAGTTTGATTAGTTGCTCTGACTTTTTTGTAAGCCAGTTAAGTCTTTAATAAATTTCATTTTCTGCAAAATAGGGTAACTTTGACACAAATACCGCCACAATGCGAATGGCATTTGTACTGTCATTTTCCAGCTCCCATCAGCCAATACGGTTTCTTGCAAAATTGCTTTTTTATTGTACAAAGTTGCTCGCAATTTGGCATCACTATAGTCCAGATCCACACACCCTGTCACGAGGTGTTGATCTAACTTATCGACCAGGGCTTGCTTTACCGCATCAAAATGCTCAGGATGATAGGCAGATAACCAAATTCGCATAGGCTTACCTAAGGCGTCTAGTTCTATTTCAGGTAAAGCCATCGGTAATTTGTCACATTTATTATAAATGACTAACTGAGGAACCTGCATGGCGCCAATTTCTGTCAATACTTTGCTCACCGCATCTTGATGATCCAAATGATTAGGATCACTGGCATCCACAACGTGCAACAATAAATCGCTGAAAGTTGCCTCTTCTAATGTGGCTCTAAATGCATTCACGAGTTGATGCGGTAAGTCTCGAATAAAGCCTACTGTATCGACCAACATGACTTTACCAATCACAGGTAACTCTAGGCCTCTTAAGGTGGGATCTAAAGTTGCAAATAACTGATCTGCAACAAAAGTCGCTGCGCCAGTTAATGCATTAAAAAGCGTGGATTTACCCGCATTTGTATAGCCTACCAATGCCACGGTCGGCATTTGCTTTTGTTCACGAGATTGTCGCGACAAATCGCGGTGCTGGCTTACTTTTTCTAATTTATCTTTGATGGTATCAATGCGTTGACGCAGCAACCGTCGATCTGTTTCTAATTGAGTTTCACCAGGACCTCTGAGTCCGATCCCGCCCTTTTGACGCTCTAAGTGTGTCCAACCACGCACAAGTCGCGTTGATGCATGCGTTAATTGCGCTAACTCAACCTGAAGCTTTCCTTCAAAGGTACGGGCACGTTGTGCAAAGATATCCAAGATGAGCCCTGTACGGGAAATCACTCGACATTGTAAAATTTTCTCTAAATTACGCTCTTGTGCTGGCGATAATTCTAGATTAAATAAAACTAAATCCGCTTTTAAAGTGCTGACTAATTGCTGCAGTTCTTCTACTTTACCTGACCCAATGTAAGTTTTAGGATTAGGTACAGGGCGCGATGTTGTCACAATCTCTAATACTTCTGCGCCAGCAGCCAAAGCCAATGCCTGAAATTCTGCTAAGCGGGATTCATTTGAAGATTTATCATCATTGACTTGTACGAGGATACTCCGATCACCCCCGTGCTTAGGGCGTTCAAACAAATGTGGCCTCTCTAACACACGTCAAAAAACGTGTACTAATATTATAAATTACCTGGCATCTCATACACATCTTCGTGTTCGTGCTCGTGTTCCTGTTCATGATGTAGCTCTTGATGGTCAGGGTGTGCGGTAGAGTGTACCGCAGCTTGCGCTTTAGCGCTAACATTTCTAGCAGGCACTACAGTAGAAATGGCATGCTTGTAAACCATCTGGCTCACATTGTTTTTTAATAACACAACAAACTGATCAAAGGATTCGATTTGTCCTTGCAATTTAATGCCATTGACCAAATAAATTGCCACAGGCACACGCTCTTTGCGTAGTGCATTCAAAAACGGATCTTGCAACGACTGGCCCTTGGACATAAAACTACGCTCCTTCTTTCTTTTTATTGTCAGCCAAACAACATCAAAAACTTGTAAAGACTACAAATGCTTTCCGCTAGCATCGAAAAAGTGTAACATCCCCAATTCGATTTAGGAAGCCGCAGACAAGAATTTTGTCATCTGTTTTGTAGCGTCATCCAGCAAATGTGACGCATCTTCTAATGCATGTAAAGGCGCTATCCAATGTTTCAACCATGTCATTTGACGCTTTGCTAATTGACGAGTCGCGACAATACTGGTTTCAATAAATCTGTCGTAGGTTAATTGACCTGATAAATGCTCCATGGCTTGTCGATAACCCACAGCACGCATACTGGGCAGCATGGGATCAAACCATGTTTGCTGATAGAGGTGTTGTGCTTCTGCCAAAAATCCTTCGGCCACCATGTCATGAAAACGCTTTGCAATACGCGTATGCAGTACGGGGCGTTCCGGCCAAATGGCTAATTGTAAACACGGGTATTCAAAAGACACCTTGGGTTGTTCAAAGTGTGCTTGCATCACCTTGCCGGTAAGTAAATTTACTTCTAATGCACGCAAAATACGTTGCGGATCGTTGTGATGAATTCGCTGCGCAGCCACTGGATCCAAAGACTGTAACTGCTGATGCATGGCCTCGCACCCATTTTTTTGATAATCCGCAAACAATTGCTCGCGTAATGAGGCATCTGCTTTCGGTAAAGGCGACAAACCTTGTAATAAGGCTTTAAAATATAACATCGTTCCTCCCACTAACAGTGGGATTTTATTGCTTGCATGTGCTTTTTGAATACAATCAGAGGCACAAGAGACGAAATCAGCGGCATTAAAAGGCTCGTCAGGATTACAAATGTCGATGAGATCATGAGGATATTTTTGCTGCTCAGCGCGCGTCGGCTTACCTGTACCAATGTCTAATCCTCGATAGACTAAAGCAGAGTCCACACTGATTAATTGGCAAGGAAATTGATCGGCCAATGCCATAGCTAAGGCTGTTTTTCCGGAGGCTGTGGGGCCCATTAAGAAGATGACTGGCTGCAAAGGCGAGGTCATTCAACAAGCTCCTTATCTGAAAAAAATGCAGCCAGATGCTCATCCGTCATCTCCAAGATACCCTCTCCGCATTTTTGACACATATCAGAGATCATACAGACTCGCAACGCATTGGGCAGTTTAAAAAAATCCTGCACTGTTAATCGTCCGACCATCCACGCCAATGCAGCCTGAGGAGAGCGTTCTAGGTATCCATGTAATTCTTTAAAAAACTGTTCTGAAATTTGCTCAGCAAACAAAGCAGGCAGATGCTGCACTTGAATCAAGGTCTTTTCTGTGTGCACTTGAAATCCTAACCAACTTAAAGTGTGTCTATGCGCATCCTCGCTTAACGCAAGCGCTATTGTTTTAGGCAGTAAATATACTTGTTTGAATTCGTTTGCTCGACCCACCTGAACTATTGATAGCCACCAATCGCGTAAAGCGCGCAGTGTTTTGATACAAAAGAGCTTTTCCTGATAATTGACCCAGAGATAGTGTGGGAACTGTTGGAAAACAATTTGACAGGCAGTATCAGTGGGTATATCGATAGATTGTGATCTTGCTGGTACGACATGCTGCAATGCTGAGGCGCGCCCTAGGCGTTTATCCGTGGTGAACAGTGGCGTAGATGTTTGTACTAACTCGTTGCTGTGATGCTTTAAAGTCTCTTGACTACGTTGAATTACCTGTAAAATAAATTCGGATACCCACTGTGTATCATGAAAACGCACTTCTTGTTTGGTGGGATGGACGTTGACGTCTACTTCATTTGCAGGTAGCTCTAAAAAAATTACATAACTGGGGCTCAACCCCAGAGACAACTCCTCCGTAAATGCGCTACGAATCAAGTGCGTAATTTTAGGATCTTTGACAATACGGCCATTCACATAAAAATATTGCCAATGCGCATAACGCTTAGCAAAACGTGCCGGTGCCAACCAGGCTTTTAATTGAATCTCTGTTGCCTGCTCTTGAAAATACAGGGCATGCTTTGCCCACTGCTGTCCAAAACATCGCCCCACTCTTTTACGATAAGCTGGGAGCTCTTTTGCACCTGGCAGTTGTAAGATTATTTTTCCTTGATGTACATACTGGAATCCGACTTCGGGATGTGCTAGCGCCAAACGTTTGATCGTGTCTTCTGCATGAAACAACTCTGTTTTAGCAGATTTTAAAAACTTACGCCGAACTGGTGTTTGGCAGAATAATTCCTCTACTAGCACCGTTGTCCCGGGTGGATGCGCGGCAGGTATTTGCTCTGGGCACTGCTCTTTTCCAGACACTGTTACTTGCCAAGCCTCTGCTTGCTGCTCAGTTCTAGAAGTTAAGGTTAGGTGAGAAACCGCGGCAATGCTAGCCAATGCTTCTCCTCTAAATCCAAAGGTCTTTAATTGCGTTAAATCCTCAAAGTCACAAATCTTGCTGGTTGCATGACACTGCAAAGCCAATGGCAAATCTTCTTTTAAAATACCGT
>JAHFQF010000069.1 GCA_023266435.1 Legionellales bacterium
ATTAAACAAATTACCACCCAAGGTGCCATTTAGGTCAATGCCGAGCTTATGTTGTTGATTTAATGTATTAGCCAAAGAAATAGCAATCTGACCCAAACCATTAAAAGTTGGCTCTAATATTTCATCCCGCATACTGAGCAAACCGCCCACTTTCCCACCAGCTAATGCAGCGGTAATCTCATGCGCAACACCATTAGAGTTCATCGCAATTTCTCGACGACTGACATCGGCGTCATTGAGTTTAGTTTGCAAGCCCAATGTAGTACTGCCGACTACCACGGCAATGCCATTATTTAAAAAGACATTCAAACTACCATTACTTTGTTTACTAGTGCTGACATTAGTGATTTCAGCCAACCGCTTAATGAGCACATCTCTTCTATCTAATAAATCATTGGGAGCCGCACCCGTGCCTGATGAACTATAATCCACAATACGCTGGTTCATTGCAGCAATATCCGTAGTCAGATCGTTAATCTTAGTCACGAGCTCATCTAATTGCTGGTTAACACTGTTGTTGAGATTATTTAACTGCGTATTGAGATTATTAAATTTTGAAACCAAGTCTCTGGCGCTACTAATAACACCCTGCCTCACTGGGATAGATTGAGGATTTGCATTTGCTTGCTGTAAATTGACAAAAAAGGCAGTCATACTTTTACTGATGCTACTACCCTCTTCAGCCAACATCTTTTCAATACTGACTGCTTCCATGCTATAAGTCGCATATTGATGGTAACTGGCCGTGTAAACTTGTAAATTTTTCGTTACCAAATCATCGGTAATGCGGCGAATATCAGACACACTCACGCCATTACCAATATAACCCACACCTGTTCTTGTCGGATCTTGCGCCACAAAACTAACTTTTTGCCGGCTATAGCCTTCCGTATTGGCATTAGCAATATTGTGCGAAATAATATCCAAGGCCTGCCTGGCTGCATCTAATCCCGCTACTCCAACACCTAGAGAGCCTGCTACCATGATCCACTGTCCTTATTTTTTTACTTGCTGAGCCAACTGACGATAAATCACATCAGCCAACCCTAATCCATTACCATTAGCCATATTCAATGCGATTTGTTTATCATACATTTCTTGATAAAAATCACCACTGTCTGAATGCATCATTGAAGACTCAAAATGCTTATTAGCATTGCGCATATTTTTTAACATTTCTTGCAGAAATAAAGACTCAAATTGCTTGGAAACCTTGTGTAAAACTTCCGGTGTTATTTTTTCTTTGGATACATTTAAATCTCGAATCGCATCAAAATCAGTCACACTTTGCATAGGGCGCATGGATTCTATTTTCATCAAATCACCTGTAATTCAGCATGTAATGCGCCTGCTTGTTTTAATGCCTCTAAAATGGCCATCAAATCTCCAGGGGACGCACCAACCTGGTTAACAGCGGACACAATTTCAGACAAAGAAACCCCTTCGTGCATATAAAACATCTGGCCTTTTTCAGCAAATACTTCAATTTGAGACTCAGGAACCGTCACTGTTTCACCCTTACTAAGTGGATTAGGTTGGCTCACCGATTTTTTCTCAGCAACCGCCACCGTAATATTTCCATGAGAAATAGCGGCAGGCCCCACCTCTACATGTTTGTTAATCACGATGGTGCCTGTGCGCGAGTTAACAATAATCTTTGCAGCGCCCTCTGCAGACTCCAAATTTAAATTTTCAATCGCAGAAACGAAAGCCACTCGAGCATCTGGCTCTGCTGGCATGCTCACTCTGACTGATGCCGCATCCATGGCTTTGGCAGTACCAGCCCCAATAAAATGATTAATGGTCTGAGCCATGGTCTGAGAGGTTGTAAAATCCGGAGAATTTAAATTAAAAGTCAAATAAGTGCCATTTGTGAATGGAGAAGGCACTGTTTTTTCCACAATTGCCCCATTGGGTATTCTACCAACCAAAGACACGTTCACACTGATTCTAGAACCACTGTTTCCCTCAGCAGAGACTCCACCCACCACGAGACTGCCTTGCGCCACAGCATAGATTTCACCATCCACACCTTTTAAAGGCGTCATCAATAAAGTCCCGCCCCGTAAACTTTTGGCGTTCCCTATTGAGGACACGGTCACATCCAAATATTGCCCTGGTTTAGCGAAAGCAGGCAAATCCGCATAGAGCGCAACTGCGGCCACGTTTTTTATGCCAGGTTTCACATTTTGAGGGATGGTGACACCCAGCTGAGACATCATGGTAGAAAACGTTTGCTTAGTAAACTCTTCCGTATCACCAGTACCTTCTAAACCAACAATCAAACCATAGCCAATTAATTGGTTAGAGCGCACACCTTGTATGGCGGAAACGTCTTTAATACGCTGCTCACCATGCGCCACATTCGCAAAAAGCAACAATAGCCCAACTTGTAGGACTATAAAAAAACGACAAACCAATACCTCTGCTCTCATAGCAATTCCTTTTTAAAAAGGCCACCAACTACTGGAAAAGAACTCTGTTAACCAACCAGGCCGGCTGGCGCTGGCCATTGCCCCAGTTCCTGTGTAGGCAATTCTTGCGTCTGCAATGCGTGTAGAAAGCACTGTGTTTTCAGGGGAAATATCTTGTGGTCGAATAATGCCTGACAAACGGATATATTCATCTCCATTCGTTAACCCCATCCACTTTTCACCTTTGACTTCTAAGTTTCCATTAGCAAATACTTTGGAGACGGTCACAGTGATAGTGCCTTGTAATTTATTACTTTGATCGCTATTTCCTCTGCCTTTGAATTCTTTAGACTCATCCAATGACGTGCCTAATGTTAGGCCTTTATCGCCAGTTAGAGGCAAGTTCACTGGCGAATCAAACTCAGGTGTTTTTCCAAATAGAGTAGGGTTGGTTAAAGCCATCGTTGAGTCCTTCTTAAGATTGGTTTCAGTTTTCTTTTCAGACTCTGTCTTTTCCGTTAAAATCACAGTAATAATATCGCCCACTTGGTGAGCTTTCATGTCATGAAATAAAACCAATTGATTTTTGGAGAATAACGAACCATCAATGACCTGGCGCTCAGGAGGCTGCTCTGGGATCACCGGCGCATAAAAAGGATCATTTGGCTTTTCATCAAAAGCACAGCCACTTATTATCACCATAGAAAAAACCAAGCCCAAAAGCTTGGCAAGTCTAGGTAAGCAAATCACGTGTTTCGATAGCTCTAATCTACTCATGATCACCCTACAAAGTTTGTGAAATATAGCGCAACATACCGTCTACTGTTTCAATTGCTTTAGCATTCATCTCATAAGCGCGCTGTGTTTCAATCAAGCGCACCAACTCCTCCACCACATTGACATTAGATTCTTCGATGTAACCTTGATTTAACCCGCCTAGTCCACTATTTTGTGGATTGGATGTTGTGGGGGTTCCACTGGCAGTCGTTTCAATGAATTGATTTTCACCAATAGGCTCTAGACCAGAGGGATTGATAAAATCAGACAATTGGATAGTGCCCACGGTTGAGCTAGTACCACTGCCAGCAGTGGTCACAGACACGGTACCATCTGAACCGATCGTGATAGAGGTGGTTTGTGCTGGAATAGTGATACTGGGCTGCAAAGCATAACCGCTTGCTGTCACCAAATTGCCGCTAGCATCCATTTGAAACTTACCATCACGGGTATAGCTAGTCGATCCATCCGGACGTACCACTTGGAAAAACCCTCTACCCTCAATAGCCACGTCTAAAGAGTTTTCTGTTTGCCTGAGAGAACCCTGTGTAAATGCTTTTTGTGTGGCAACTGTTTTCACCCCTGTACCAAACATAATACCACTTGGTGCATTGGTAGAGTCTGATGTATTACCACCGGGCTGTTTGATTTTTTGATAGAGCAAATCCTCAAACACAGGTCTGCCCTTTTTAAAGCCAGTTGTTCCAACGTTTGCTAAATTATTGGATATCACGCGGATGTCATTATTTTGTGCATCCAGCCCCGTCACTGAGGCCCATAGTGCTGCGTGCATACCTTACTCCTTAATTTTCACTCAAATTCATAATGCTGTCTGATGCTTGCGCATTTTTCTCGATCGTATCCATCATGCGCACTTGAAATTCATATTGGCGAGCCAAGCTGATCATATTAGTCATAGCTTCAATGGCATTCACATTGCTGGATTCTAAGAACCCCTGGTTGACGCGCACAGCGCTGCTTTCATTCAGTGGCCCACCCCCAGCATTCGCATATAAACCATTTCCCAGTTTCTGCATGTCATGCATGCTCTCAGGTTTAACCAATCTGATGCGACCTACTGTCACCATGGCACCATCGGTTGCCCCTTGCGGCAAATAACTGACCGTTCCATCCCCCGCAATATCCACTTTTTGTGCAGGAGGAAGTACAATGGGTCCAGTGCTGCCTAATACAGGCAATCCATTAGGGGTATTTAAAAACCCATTGGCATCCAAGTTAAAATTACCAGCGCGGCTATACGCCTCAGTGCCATCAGGCATCTGCACTGCAAAAAAACCATCCCCCTGGATGGCTAAATCCAGCTCTTCATTGGTTTGCATCAGACTGCCCTGGCCAAAATTCACACGGGTTTCCTCTAGCTGAGTATTCACACGAGTTTGGAAGGCCGCCCCTTTTGCAGTCACATTGGAATACAGTGCCAAATCCGCCTTAAACCCCGGTGTGTCTACGTTTGCCAGGTTGTTGGCATTGATTTGCTGAGCTTGCCAGAGTTGATTTGCCCCGGTCATTGCCACATACAGCCCTTTATCCATTTATTTTTTTCCCATTCTCTGTGATTCCCGCAAAGGCGGGAATCCATCCCTATTTATTATCTGATGTTAATAATGGTCTGGGTGATTGCATCCGCTGTTCGGATGGTTTGCGCATTGGCTTGGAAGTTCCTTTGCGCGACAATCAATGCAACCAATTCATCAGTTAACGCCACATTCGAGTTTTCTAACGAGCCGCTTTGTATCAAGCCATAATCCGAGGTGTTTGGCGTTCCTATCAAAGCATCACCAGAGGTACCCGTTGCACTCCACTCGGTTTGTCCTTCTGCTTTTAAACCTTGTTCATTTTGAAATTTCGCAATTTCTACTTGACCTAGGTTTAAACTTTGGCCATTGCTGTATTTTGCTTTGACCAATCCGGACTTATCGATATCAATACTTGTTAAGCGCCCAGTGGTATACCCGTTATTACTTAAGCTAGATATTGCAAAATCTGCGCCATATTGGGTAGAGCCAGTGAAACCCAATGTGAGCGTTTGTGCTGCAGCGCCACCACCAGGATTCCAACTACTGACTGTGACAGCATCAGAGTTGGTGTAGACGATGCCTCGTTTGGTCGCATCTGTAAATCCAAGCGCTGTTGCGTTAGAACCACCTCCAACTACAATAGTCCCTTCTTCATTAAGTGACGAAGGCGCTAAAGAAACCAGTCCTCTCTGTACTTTATCTAAGGCAGCAGCAGTGCTCATCGCAAAATTAGCAAAAGAGAGAGTCTCTGCGCTGGCATCTGTTTGCACACGAATATTACGCCCATCTGTTGCGGTGAGTGTTAAAACTCCCCCCACATTAGTCGCCGTGACTCCAGTGACATTAGTTCCAATTAAAGTCACTAAACCATCGGCCCAAGTAGTAGCAGTGGTGCCAGTCACAGCACCTGTGATATCCACGCCATTAATAGTTAAGTCTCCTGCAGCTAGCGTTACTCCCGTGCCATTGGTTGCCGCGCCAAATGAGAATGTGGTTGCCCCTACCGTCGCTGTCACGCCATGCAAAGCACTGCTTGCATTGATAGCGGCAGTAATCGCGATCGCACTGGCTGCGTTATCTGTCGTTGATGACGTATCATCACTCGCAAGTCCAGCTCGAATTTTCGTGCCATTGAGTGTTAGATCACCCAGATCCAACGTAGTCAGACTGCCTGAGTTCGCCAATGACATCGCAGTACTGGTGATAGCTGTGCTGCCATAATGAATCGGCATCGCTGTTGCACTATAGGCTTGATAAGCGCCGGAGCTAGAGAAAGCCAAGGTATAAGGTGCTGCTAGCGTGCCTGCTGTATAGGCTGTTCCCGTAGATGGTGCTGTCGCTAATGTAGGCGTCACATCAGATCCATCAATCCCGATATGCGTCTGCCAGGTGTTACTACCAAAGCTTTTCACAAAATACGCTGTTAAAGTATGTGAATTTCCTAAGCTATCGAAAATTTCCATGGAAGTAGAGGAATTATAACTGCTTGCACTGGGTGGATTGGTTGCTGAAAAGCCTGTGCTGAATGCAGTGGTTGGGGGAGTAAGATCTGCATTGAGATTAACCTTGAGACCCAGGGTTGTACTGGCACTTGGGGTTTGTTCGGAAGTTGACACCAAAAGGTCCCCAGCAACACCCGTAATAGTTCCTGTACTGGTTGCTTGATAACCTTGCAGGCGTTTATCGCTTGCATTGACGATGTAACCACTACTGTCTACACCAAAAGCACCTGCTCGTGTGTAAGTGGTTGCACCATCTTTGCTTAACACAAAAAAACCTTTTCCGTTGATTGCCAAATCCAATGCATTATCAGTAATGTCTAATTGGCCTTGTGCAAATTGCTGCGTAATGGCGGTCACATCCACACCACGCCCTGCTTGAATATTGGGAGAACTAAAGGCTGTATTGGCATACACATCTCCAAACTCAGCTCTAGAGCTTTTAAAGCCGGTTGTGCTTGCGTTGGCTACGTTATTACCGATGACTTGTAAGTCAACTTGAGAGGCTTTTAACCCGCTGAGTCCACTGGAAAATGGCATGACTACTACTCCTTTACTACTAATTATTTACATTCATTTAATATTCTGGCTCAAAGTGACAGCGTTTTAGGCTAGGCCTCGAGTCGCTAGCAACCGGACTGTACATTGAAGTACACGCGGATTGCGAGCTGACGATGACAACAATGCCTAAAGCGCTGTCACGCAGAGCCTAATTGATTGTTTTTACGTCTTTTATACTCACTGGACCATGACCAAGGAGATTTAACATAATGTTGTTTTGTCCTTGTGCAATAGTGACACTGGACACGTCAGCATTAATAAAGGTTTGTAATGCAGTGGGCGCACCGTCTACGGTAGCGCGAGCAGAAATCCGATAACCGCCTGGATCTACACGAGCGCCATTTTCATCTGTGCCATCCCAGTTAAAAGCAACCTCACCTTGTGCGACTTCCCCCATGGGAATCGCTTTGACTACTTGACCGGAGGCATCAGTAACCGTGATACTCAAATCACTTACTGATTGTGGCAAGGTGAGTGTGCCTTGAATTTGACCGGTTGGTTTAAGCACACCCAAGTCAGTAGGAACCTGTACTTGGCGCCCTACTAAGCTAGACGCTTGAAGTGCCTGAGAGGATTGCATGGTGGTTTCTAAGCGACTGAAAGTATTTTGCATGTTATTAATACCCTCAACCGTACTAAATTGCGCCAATTGTCCTAACATCGCGCTGGCATCCTGAGGATTCAGCGGATCTTGATTTTGCAGCTGAGTGATAAATAACTCTAAAAAAACATTTTTGTCATCTGTCTTTTTTTGAGCGGCATTAGCGGGCGCTTCTAATCCCAGCGCCCGCAGTTGTTCCATACCATTGATTGATTCCATCTACTTACCCTTAACGTCCTAGCTCTAAAGTTCGCAATGCCAATTGAGTTGTTGTGTCTAATATTTCCACGCTATTTTGATAGCTTCTGGAAGCAGACATCATGTTTGCCATTTGATCTATCATGTTAATGTTTGGTAAATACACATATCCTTTTGCATCAGCCAAAGGATGATCGGGTTCGTATTTGGCTATGCCCTCTTTAGGCACATTGACTACTTCGCGCACCCGCACGCCATAACTCAAATCATCCCCTGCACTAAAACCTTTATTTAATAATACGGTTTCAAATACAGGTTGTTTTTCCTGATAAACACTTTCAGCACTACCGCTCACGGTTTCCGCATTGGCGAAATTACTTGCTGTGGCATTTAAGCGTGCAGATTGTGCGCTCATGGCGCCTCCCGCAATATCAAACACTTGAAGCAAAGACATATTTATTCTCCTCGCAATGCGCGACTCATGGTTTGAAAACGACCTGTTAAAAATCGTAACGTAGCAAGATAGTGCATGGAGTTCTCACCAAAAGCCGCTTTTTCCATGTCCATATCTACGGTATTGTCATCAAAGCTACCTTGTGTGGGCACACGATATTTCGCATTTAAAGAAGCGGCATTGTCTGCTTGCCCGCCAAAATGATTTAAATTCGTAGATTTCAAAGTGGCTGTGTTACTTTGTGCTTGTTGCAATGCTTGTTTAAAATCAATATCACGCGCTTTGTAATGTGGGGTATCTGCATTAGCAATGTTCCCAGCGATGAGCGCAGCTTTTGCACTACGAATGCGTAGTGCTTGCTCATGATTACCTAGGACATTTGTAAAACTGATTGCCATACGTTTCCTCCTTGTTACAGGGAAAGAGAGCAAAAGCAATGCCAACATTGATTTTGCTATAAAAATCAATTGGTTATATTGTTTTTTTGCGAGAGTGATTACAAGTTAAAGCGGACCGCCATGGGCAATGAGGCGGCAAGGTCTTTCCCCCTTTTACTGTGGGCTAGAGGTCATTTTTTATTGAGCGGGGGGTTTTCTTGTTGTTGGAGTGACTGTACTTTGCTCGGCTTTCGGTGTGGTATCGGGCGTTTGACTCGATGTTGTTGGCGTGCGATCCTGTGAGTTAAATCGAGTAAGCAGTGGTCTTGGAGGCGGAGGGGTGTCAACCGACAACCCTCTTCTGAATCTAAGCAGTGTATCATGTTTCACCCTGGTTGTTGAATAATGGTTTGCCGTAAACGAGGGCGCTTGTGTTAAATGCCATGACTGAGGGTCTCGACAAATGCTCACTGCTTGCTCCCTATTACCTTCCTTTAAACATCCCATGTACTTTTTTGCCATATCGTCGTTCAAAGAATAATATAAGATTTTATCTTCTGGGAACCCCATGTGCCTCAATTGTTTCAGCTCCACGTCAAAAAAGATAGAGGATGCATTCACGGTAGGCATACAAATCAGCAAATTATCCTTATCTGTGATCAATTTGGCGAGATTGAGAGAGGCAGCCTGATAGATAAATTTTGTATTTTCTGCTGTCCAGCTTAATAGCTGTTCGTTTACTAAGGCATCCATGATGTGATTAATCACGATCCCTGGTATGGTTTTTTGAAATACCACCCCAATCTCTCCCTGCTGCTGAACCTCTTGTGCTTTAGATTCAGCAACCTTGTTTCCGTGACTACTCCACAAGTAAAAATTAACCGGTTTTCCTTCAGGATTATCGGGCGCCATTGTGCCAAGACGCTCAATGAGCGGCGACAGTGCTTGTTCAAGCGATATCGCTTTTGCAGAATCATTTTCAGACCAATTTCGTTCAGAGATGTGTTGTGCGTAACCATATGTAAGTTCTTGTGCTAATACTTTTAACCACGCTGCCATTTCTTGATTAATATCTTGTTCAGCATAATCATGCCCTGTTTTCTCAAGGCCAGATCGGATTACCTCTTTAAGGTCTGGATTTACGATTAGTTTCTTATAGCATTCAATTAATTTTTCATTTAATACATCCGGATTTCCAAATAATCGTTTTTCTTTCTCGATTTTCTCTGTTTCTTCCAAATAAAATGATTGCGCTTGAACAGTACGATTAGTTTTTTCTGATTGAGAGAGATTTTGATTTTTATGAATAATTTCAAGATCTGAAAGATAAATAGCCTTTAACTTCTCTTCTCGCTGAATAAGAACGCTAAACCGATCACGGGAAATTGCTACACAAACATCAATAAAATCTGGCGCGTCAATCGTCATCGCACTCCTCCTGTTACAGTCTCTATCGGAGGGTTTAATTTTTTCTTGAATTGTAGCGGCAAATAAAGAATGTCCTCTTATAACCAGGACTAGGCTGAGTGTGCAGGCACCCGCAAGGAGGGACCGGTGTATGGAGGAATATTGTATGCGCGAGAAAGAAGTTGACCGCATAGCAATCTTATCTTTGCTATACACTACGCATTTTTAAGCATATCGAGTATATGCTCAAAGCGATTTGATTTTAGGCTGGGAGTCGAGTCGTGAGCAACACCAACGTACGCTAGTACTTGAGGATTGCGAGCTGCTGATGACAACAACGCCTTAAATTAAATCGAGAGGCGTATACTCATGGCAGCGATAGAACGCTGCCTCGAACCAACAGATATTATGATGACAACAATTTATCTAATTGGCATGAAAAAGCATGGATGTCTTATTTGTTCAGCGCGGGCGGCACCCCAGTGAGCCACCAGAGTCCCTTAAATTTTCGATGATGAGCGCAGCTTTTGCACTACGAATGCGTAGCGCTTGCTCATTAGTATTAAAATCAATCAGTTATGCCTGTTTTTTAGGTGAACAGTCGCTGAGTAAAGCGGCTCTAAGTAGGTAGCGGATCGGCAATATTTTTCCTCTTTTTAGCTGTCAGACAAAGCAAGGAAAAACCAGTGTTTTGCATTTATTAATTCCAACTTGAAAAGCAAGGCTAGGCAATCTCATCGATTGCTCGAGCTTTTCATAGTTATTATGTGGAATAAAAGAAAAAATATGCGTGTATTGGTAATCCCCCCTAAAAAGCATTGATGCCAAAAGTAGAATTTTCTCGTAAAATAAGCGTAGGAGATTCTGCATGAAAAAATCAAAATATTCAGATAGCCAAATAATTTCTATTCTGAGAC